>CAXSIG010000810.1:0-2533 GCA_964237255.1 uncultured Bryobacteraceae bacterium | reverse complement strand
CACGCCGTCGCCACCGAGCGCGTGGGATAGTCACAGCGCTGCCCGCGTACCCTGTACGGGTGGCCGACGACGACGCACGCATCAACAAGTTTCTCGCCTCCGCGGGCTTCGGCTCGTCGGGCAGGCCCTGCCAGAGGCGGTAGAGGTGGACGAGGGTCACGATGGCGAGGGAGGCGACGGGTGCGGCGAAGAACGTTCCCGTGATGCCGCCGATCTCCAGGCCCGCGAGCCGGTCCTCCACGGCGTCGCGGGCGGTGACGATGGAAGGATCGGTCGCAACTAACTGGTCTGCCGCTTTCAAGTAACTTGTGTTACTCGGACGGTCTTCGGGACCACGGGCTACCGGTTGTGCGGCAGCGGCGGCCAAAGCGGCGGCCGGATTAGCTACCGCGCCTCCACCGCCACGTCGTCCACCACCGGCAGCTGCGGGCGGTGTTGCTCCCGGAATGCCCCAGGTGCTCATCGCGTCAATCAAGCCGGGATAAACGGTGAGGCCCTTACCTTCGATGACCCAGGCGTCCGCAGGTGGAGTAATGTTGGCGCCGACCGACTCGATCACGCCGTCGCGCACGACAACAGTGCCGTTATCGATCGGCGGGCCGGAAACGCGTACCACGCGCGCACCGCGGATGGCGAAGACTTGCGGGCCCTCCGCGGCGCGAATCTGTGAAGCACAGACAAGCGCGGCGCAGAGCGTGGAGCAGAGAAAGAGAATCCGATATTTCATAAATTAGGGATCGTTATACTGGTACGTCTCGGAACGGAATGGTTACATCTTACAAACAGGCTGGAGTGGATATCGACGAAGCGGACCGCGCCGTTTCGGCGATTCGAAAGATGGCGCGCGCTACTTTTACGCGCGGGGTATTGACGGATATCGGGAGTTTTGGGGCTTGTTTTGCGATGCCGAAGATGCGCAAGCCGGTGTTGATCAGCAGCGTGGACGGAGTAGGAACGAAGCTCAAAATCGCCTTCGCCACCGATCGTCATGACACGGTGGGTGAGGATTTGGTGAACCATTGCGTTAACGATATTGCGGTTCAGGGTGCTACGCCTTTGTTCTTTCTCGATTACTTCGCGGTGGGCAAGCTGGATGCCCGGGTTGCTACTGCCGTGGTTTCCGGTATGGCTCGCGGTTGCTCCGAAAACGGTTGCGCGTTAATTGGCGGGGAGACCGCCGAAATGCCGGGTTTATACGCTGACGGGGAGTACGACTTAGCCGGCACAATCGTGGGGGCGGCGGAGAAAGATCATGTTATCACAGGTGCGAAAATCACCTCAGGCGATCTATTAATCGGCTTGAAATCCACGGGATTGCATACCAACGGTTATTCACTAGCTCGCAAAGTGCTTTTTGAAATCGGTGGATTCACGACGGACTCGAAGCTGCCGGAACTGGATGAGAAGTTAGGAGACGTTCTGCTTCGAACCCATCGAAGTTACCTTAAACCTATCACGGCTTTGCGGAAAGCCGGGATCTTACTGGGCGCGGCGCATATCACCGGTGGTGGAATTACCGACAATCTGCCGAGGATTTTGCCAAAACAACTTACTGCGAGAATTCCTGTGACTGCCTGGCAAGTTCCGCCAATTTTCGAGGTAATGAGGAAGATTGGAAACATTCCCGTCGATGACTGGCGACGGACATTCAACTTGGGAATTGGGATGATTTTCGTGGTTTCGGCGACGCAATCGGCAAAGGCGCTTCGGGTGTTAAAACGGGGCGGCGAGGATCCGGTGCTACTGGGAGCGGTAGAAAAGGCGAAGCGTGGCGGGGCGCGCGTGGTGTACGAGTAAGTGCGTCTAGGCATTCTCTTATCGGGACGTGGGTCGAATTTCGAGGCGATCGCCGATGCGGGATTCGATATTGCGGTGGTGGTGAGTAATAAGTCGGGCGCGAAGGGCTTGGAAGCGGCGCGGCGACGTGGGCTTGAGGCTATTGCCATTGCTCCCGCAGATTTGGATCGGGTAAGTTACGACCGTGAGTTAGTTCGGGTTCTAAAGAGCTGTGGCGCGGAGTTGATTTGCCTGGCTGGATATATGCGGTTACTTGGGGCGGAGTTTATCGATGCGTTCGGGGGGCAGGTTCTGAATATTCACCCTTCGCTGCTGCCTTCTTTTCCTGGGCTTCATGCGCAGAGGCAAGCTTTAGAGTACGGGGTGAAGGTGGCTGGGTGTACGGTTCATTGGGTTACACCGGAAATGGATGCCGGGCCGATTGTGCTGCAGGCGGCGGTGCCTGTGGAGCCGGGGGATACGGAGGAGTCGTTGTCGGCTCGGATACTGCGGGAAGAGCATCGGATTTATTCAGAAGCGATCCGGTCGATAACTGAAATCGCTGCAGATGAACGCCGATGAACGCGAATCGCAAATTAGTTTTGCGTTGATTTCGTGATGGGAGATAGCGGGTGGTCTAGGTATTCGATCCAGCCATCCATCATTTCCATTTCGCTTGCATCGCCCCAGCGGACAACTTTGGTCGGATCTGGGTTGAGTGGGTTGTTGGCCGAGTTATCGAAATGCGAAGTGATCT
>CAXSIG010000809.1:2340-2547 GCA_964237255.1 uncultured Bryobacteraceae bacterium | reverse complement strand
CCTCGAAACGAACCGGACGATCGCTTCCCGCAACCTTGCCCGTCCATGCCTTGCGGACATCACAAGCGGGCAGAAAGGTCCATTCTGGCTCGGCATCTTGAAGCAGGGCCGGATCCAGATGTGCGGCTCGCAGCAGCTTGGACCAATCGTGTGGGGGAGAGTTGCCGGACGCGTGCCCCTTCTGATCGGGAACCGCTTCGAAATCTA
>CAXSIG010000809.1:0-2330 GCA_964237255.1 uncultured Bryobacteraceae bacterium | reverse complement strand
CAGTCGGGAGCGGGAATGGTGGCCGGTACCGGGGCCTTCTGATCTGGGACGGCTTCAAATTCAAGCAATCTGCCGCGCGGATCGAGAACGACTAAGACCATCCCGGATGTAATGTTGGGTGGGTCCCAATCAGCTACCATTCCCGGGGTGAGCCGGTCGTCCTTGAACTCTTGACCAATGAGTGCCTCTTGCGACTGCCGGTACCAGAAGCGGAGGACCGGGACCGGATCCTTCGAGACTTTGTCCCAATTCGGCTTTGGCTTGTCTTTATCCCCCACATAATGAATCAGTTCATCGTTCCAGTTGAAACCCATTTCGTGGTCTACAGGTTTGCCTGGATAGCCGAGATCGCTGATGATATCGCGCGCTTTTTGACGGAGGATTTCGGGCGAGTACGGTGGGTCGATTTTCGTCAGGAAGCTGTACTGATGGGTGAAAGCAGCTAGGGCAATTAGGCCTACAAGGATGGCGGTGAGCCACGCCGAAGCGCGTGCCACGCTCATGCCCACGCCTTCGCCAGCGGCCGCCACCATCTGTGGAGATGGGGTTTCGCCAGCCGCCAGTGCCGCCGCGAGCGGGTCGCCACCGGGGAGAGCCGCCGAGACGGCTAACACCGTTTTCGGACGATTTACCGGGTCGCGTTCGATGCAGCGCATGATGACGCGATCGATCGTCGGGTCTAGATCGCGGACGAAGCTGGTGGGTGTTTTCGTATCTTCCGGCTTCCGGCCCGTGAAGATTTCGTGCAGAACCAAGCCCAGAGAATAGATGTCACTACGTACCGAGACTTCCTTGCCAGACAACTGCTCCGGAGCCATGTAAGCGGGCGTTCCGTTGCGAACTTCGTTGCCTGCTATTTCACCCGCAATGCCGGCCAAGCCGAAATCGGTAAGCAGGACTTGGCCTCGGCCGTCCAGCATCACGTTGCCTGGCTTCAGGTCGCGATGCAGGACACCGCGCTCGTGAGCTGCGGCCAAGCCAGCGCAGAGCCGGCGCGCGACATCGAGCCCTTTGTCTTCGGGCAGGCGACCGATCCGGCGCAATAACGAACCCAGATCTTCGCCGTCAACATACTCCATGGAAAGAAAATATTCGCCATCCACTTCGGCTAGGTCGTAAACGCGGCAAACGTTTGGGTGAGATACGCCGCGGGCGATGCGGACTTCGTTTCGGAATCGCGCGACTGCTGCTTCGTCGCCCGTCGCGGCCCGTGCGAGGAATTTGAGGGCAACGGGTTGATCAAGCGTCAGGTCGTCAGCCCGATAGACTTCGCCCATGCCGCCACGGCCGAGTAAGGCAATGATGCGATAGCGGCCTACTAGTACATCGCCGGGGAGGAATCGGGTGGCTGAGGTCTGCGAAGAGGGTCGCGAGACGGACGACGATGTTGCTACGGTGCGAGTTTCCGGCGACATCGGTGCGTCTTCTAGTTATAAAGCATCGGTATACTAGTCGAATGCTGAAAGCAACGGAAAAAATCTGGTACAACGGACGATTCATTAAGTGGGACGACGCGAAAATTCACGTTCTTTCCCACGTCGTCAGTTATGGCAGCTCCGTATTTGAGGGGATCCGCTGTTATGAAACCGCGTCCGGGCCGGCTATTTTTCGGTTGAAGGAACACGTGCGGCGGCTGGTGGATTCGGCGCGCATTTATCGGATGGATACGTTTAAGTTTTCACAGGAAGAGTTGGCTGAGGCTATGATCGGCCTGGTACAGGAAAACGGCCTGCGGTCCTGCTACATTCGTCCGATCGCTCTGCGCGGGTACGGGTTCATTGGAGTGAATGGCAGTAAGAACCCGATGGATGTTTACATCGCCTGCTGGGAATGGGGCAAGTACTTGGGCGAAGAAGCCATGAACAACGGCGTGGATGTGTGCGTTTCCAGCTGGACGCGCATGGCGCCCAATACGCTGCCTGCGCTTTCGAAGGCTGCGGGTAATTATTTAAATTCGCAGCTCATCAACATGGAGGCTGTCGAGAACGGGTATGCCGAAGGCATCGCTCTTGACGCATCCGGTTATATCAGCGAAGGCGCGGGTGAAAATGTTTTTGTCATTCGCGATGGCAAGATTGTCACGCCGCCGCTTGGAGCGTCGGTCCTGCCCGGTATCACTCGCGACACTGTTTTGACGATCGCGAAGGATCTTGGAATCCCGATTGTCGAGGGGTTAATCCCGAGAGAGCTGCTCTATATTGCCGACGAGGTGTTCTTCAGCGGGACGGCGGCGGAGGTGACACACCTGCGTTCGGTCGACCGGATTCTGGTGGGCGATGGCACGATGGGGCCGGTGACGAAGGTGATCCATGACGAGTTCTTCGCGCTGG
>CAXSIG010000808.1:0-2548 GCA_964237255.1 uncultured Bryobacteraceae bacterium | reverse complement strand
GCGTATTGCCGTTGCCAAAGAACAGGCGGGTCGGCACCGGGCCGACAGCGGCGATGACGCTGAATAAGAAAGCCACGCCGAAACGTTTCCGCTCAGCGGTCAAGAAGAAAAACGCCGCGGTAAACGGAAGGAGGAACCAGCCTTCGAATCGGGCCAACGTTCCAGCAGCGCCGAAGCATCCCGCCAGCACAATGAAGAAAGGGTGACGCGTATCCGCAAACGCCGTGGTCGCATAGAACAAACCGCATAGCGTTGCGAAGAAGACCGGCTCCGTCATGGGAGTGGATTGCAAATAGAGCGCGTTGGGATTGAGGACGAATAGCGCTGCGGCTCCGAAGGGCGCGGCGAATCCGCCGAAGACACGACGGACGCCGGCGAACAGAAAACAGGCGGCGCATACGAAACAGACAGCGGACGGAATGGAACCCGCCAGCCCGCTACGCCAAAGACTCATCGACCTGGCGAACGGGATCATCAGAATGTGAGGCAAAGGCAGCCACACGGTCCCCAGTTGGCGGTAGCCAGGGGTGCGCGAATCAAGAACGCGCCGGGCTATGTTAAGGTGCGATTCGGCATCGCCAAAGTAGACTAGGGATCCGTTCGAGTAGAAGAACCATACCGCGGCGGCGCTGACGGCAGCGGCCAGCACGGCTACCCAGAAGAGGGCTGCCTTAGAAGTCGGTGCAGGTTTTGAATTCGTGGAACCGCTCGTCGATCTCCGCCCGCGAGAGCGTCCGGAAGCGGTCTGGCCCGAATTTTTCACAGCAGAAGCTCCCCATAACGGATCCGTAAATTACAGCGCGACGCAGGTCGGTATCGTCGATCTCGCCGCGGGTGGGTGATACGCCGCGGCTGGCGAGGTAGCCGATGAAGCCGCCGGCAAAGCAATCCCCCGCCCCGGTGGGATCGAAGACGTCTTCAAGAAGGTAGCCGGGTACCATGAAGTGGCGGTCGCGCCGGAAGAGCAGCGCGCCGTATTCGCCGCGCTTGATCACCAGCGTGTGCGGCCCCATGTCGTGGATGACTTTCGCGGCTTTCAGCAGGTTATGTTCGCCGGACAACATACGCGCTTCGCTGTCGTTGATCAAAAGGAAATCCCATTCACGAATGGTGGCAAGAAGCTTGTCGCGATGCTCTGGCGTCATCCAGTAATTCATGGTGTCTCCGCCCACCAGTCTCGGCTTGCTCATTTGGCCCAAAACGCTGCGCTGCAGTTCGGGCTGGATGTTGCCGAGAAGGAGGTACGGCTCTTCGCGGTAGCTTTCGGGGAGCTTTGGATTAAAGTCGGCGAAGACGTTCAGGTCGGTCGCAAGAGTAGTGCGGTCGTTCATGTCTGCGGAGTACACACCGCGCCAGAAGAACGTCTTTCCGGGAACGCTGTCTAACCCTTCCAAATCGATGCCGCGGCTGCGGAGGAACTCCGTATCTTCCTGGGCGAAATCATCGCCCACCACACCTACGATTCGGGTGTGCGTGAAATAGCTCGCGGAGAGCGCGATGTAGGTGCAAGCGCCGCCGAGAATGCGGTCTACCTTGCCGTGGGGGGTTTCGACACCGTCATAAGCTACGGAGCCGACAACAACTAGAGACATCTGTAGATTGTCTCATTGACCTTGAATGTGAGGATCGGATGTTATTCGATAATCGCCGGTGGAGTTTTTGTCCACGAACTCTACAAGGACGCGGGTACCGACGCCGGGGATGTTGTAGTAGAGCCACTGTTCATAGGGAGACGATTGCGTTTTGGATCCGTTCGGGTGAGACTCGATTTCGTTGGGTGGACCGTAGACGATGTAGATTCTGCCGCGATCCGTTTTCCAGCCGGGGAGGCTGGCCGAGAATCGTTCATTAACGTAGGCGAGGCGGCGGTAGTGCTCTTCCTTCACTTGGTTCTCCGCGGCGCCTGGTACGGGGTCGCGGCGTTCCCAAAATTGCTTGATGAACATGTTGCGCTCGTCGTCAGTTTCCAGCCGATTGAAGGCTTCGCGTTCGGCCGGGTGGATAATGTATGCGACGTCGTTATCAAGCCACATCTGCCACGGGGTTTGCACTTGGGGGCTTGACTGCGGTTGCTGCCAAGCCATCAGAAATGCAGAGACCAGCGAAAGTAAAATGGCGGCCGAAAGAACGGGAGGCATCGCGAGATGAAGCCGGTTCGAGGGAATAAGTAGGCGTTTGATTCGTTGCACGAGACTACCTCCATGGGATGCGACGGCAATGCGGCTTTGGGATTTCAGATTATGTTCGAGCGCGGTAAGCGCGCTTGCATATTCGTAGGCACTGCCTAGGGCGGCGGCGGCGATGTCGTCGCAACAGTTCTCACGTTCCTGTCGGATGGTGTTTGAGATCCACCAGACTCCGGGGTGATAAAAGAAAAAGCCTTCCACGATGGTCTGCGCGAGGTTGGTCAGGTAATCGTTACGGCGAAGGTGAGCGAGTTCATGGAGCAGAATGGCGTCAATCTGGCGTGATGGCATTGCGGTCAGCATGCCGACAGGCACCAGTATTACTGGCCGCAGAAACCCTGCTAACAGCGGCACCTGGGTGA
>CAXSIG010000807.1:0-2549 GCA_964237255.1 uncultured Bryobacteraceae bacterium | reverse complement strand
CACGAGAGTCTCCGTCTTTCGGATATCGCATACACGCTGCAAACCGGGCGCGAAGCGATGACCGCGCGGTGGGGCGTCGTCGTCCGTTCGCGAGACCAGTTAACCGATGCGCTCCGTAGTTACCTCGGAGACGGTTCCGCCGCCGTGATGACGGGCTCGGCGGGGGAGCGCGAGGCCGCTCTCGCGGCATTTACGGATGAGCGCGGATGGCGCGATGCGGCGGCGGAATGGGTCGAAGAAAGGAACGTGCCGCAGTTGCTTTCGAGCTGGGTCTGCGGCCTGGATATCGATTGGTCCGCGCTGTATACGCCGGGCAGTGTGCGTCGAATCAGCCTGCCGACGTATCCGTTTGCGCGTGAAGTCTATTGGCTGCCGGATCGTTTGCGGCCATCGTCCCCCTTGGTTCCGGCCTCTACGGCGCAAACGATTACGCTGCGTCCCGTTTGGGATGCGATTGCGCCCGTGGCGTTAGAGAATCGGGACCTGCCGCTCATCGTGGGCTTCGAAGGATCGTTGTATCGGCTTGTGGCCAAGGTTGTCGATCATGCTTCGGGCATCCTGTTGAATCGGGATGCGAGCCAAGACGAAATCGTCGAGCACATGCGGCTTGCCACAGACGGGGGACAAGTTGTGTTCGTCGCGCCCGAGCCTCAGGGCACCAGTCCGGCGAGTCAGGCAAAAAGCGTTATATCGCTTTACCGTCTGGTAAAGGCATTGCAACGGCGCGTGGCTGAAGGCTTGGGGATCACTTTAACCATCGTGACGCAACGCGCGGTTGCCGTGCACCATCATGAGGTGCCGGAGCCGACGCACGCCGCCTTGCATGGTTTCGCGGGTAGTCTGGCTAAAGAGATGCCAGGGTGGCAGATTCGCCTGGTCGATATCGACGGCGAGAGTGGCGCCCGGCAAATTCTTTCCGTCACAGCCGATGCGCGTTCAGGCGGGTTGGCCACGCGTGGCGGGCGATGGTTCCGGCAGAGCCTGATTCCCGTCACATCCGCTCGATGTGGCACGCTGCCTTATCGGCGGCACGGCGTCTATGTTGTGATCGGAGGAGCGGGGAGTCTCGGTTCCTGGTGGAGCCGCCACCTGATCGAACGCTACCAGGCTCAGCTCATTTGGGTGGGCCGCAGGAGTTTGGATGATCGCATTCAGGCTCAGATCGATGAGCTTTCGCGCTTGGGCCCGGCGCCGAAATATATGTCAGCGGACGCTCGGGTTCCTGCGGCGTTGGCGCAGGTGGTGGAGAAAGCCCGAGAGTTCGCACCGCGGATTCACGGTGTTGTGCATGCGGCGCTCGGCGCCCATGACCGGCGCCTGAGTGAGATGGACGAAGCCGCTTTTATCGAAACGTATTCGGCGAAAGCGGATGTAGCTGCGGCGATCGCGGAGGTTTTCAGCGGTGAATCGCTGGAACTCGCCCTGTTTTTCTCCTCCCTGGCCGCGTTCGGCCGCGAGGAGGGCATGTCGGCGTATGCGGCCGGCTGTATGTACAAAGATGCGCTGGGGCTCTCTTTACGCGAGCGTCTGGCGTGCCCGGTCCACGTCGTGAACTGGGGCTATTGGTCGGTGGGCGGCGGTGGCCGCATCTCCGCTTCGTTGCGCGCTTATCTGGACCGTGCAGGTATCGAGCCGATTGAACCGCAGGCCGGCATGGACGCGCTTAACGCCGTGCTTGGAAGCGGGGTGCCTCAGGCTTCTATCGTGCGGTTGCGGGAGCCCGGCGCGATTGCCCACATCGATCCGGGCCAACGCTTTGGGTTCAATCCCCCAAGTGGCGTTCCCTGCGCTGCCGCGGCTGCACTAATATTTACGAAACCCGCTGCGCCATCGAAACCGGCCGGCATGGCGGCGCTCGATGGCTGGATGGCCAAACTCCTGTTTGCGCAGATTCGCGCTTTAGGCGTGCTGCGGGATGGCATCGCGGAAGACTTTGCCTCGCTGCAATCGCGCGCGGGCGTGCTCGACAAATTTGGACGGTGGTGGCGTGAAGCACTGCTCATCTTGGAAGAGCGCGGCTACATTGTCCGGGACGAGATGCATGTTCGGGCCGTAGGCGCCGTTGAGTCGGAAGCCTCGCTGTGGCAGGCGTGGGCCCGGGCCAAGAGCGTTCAGGCAGTTGCCCGCCATTCTGCGCGGGGACAGGCTGGCCACGGACATCCTGTTTCCAAACGGCTCGACGGAACTCATGCAGGGGTTGTATCGCGGGCATGCCATTCCCGACTATTTCAACGCCGTCCTGGCCGCATATGTTTTGGCGTATGTAGAGAGCCGCCTGGCTGAGGATCCCGCGGACACGATTCGCATCGTAGAAATTGGGGCTGGCACCGGAGGAACCACGTCAGCGGTCTTGCCGGCGTTAGAACCGGTTCGCCGCGCGATAGCGGAATACACATTTTCCGATGTTTCAAAGGCGTTTCTGCTAAAGGCGGAAGAGCGCTATCGCGAGACTTATCCCTTTGTTACGTACAAACTGTGGAACGTCGAAGAGGCGGTCGGTAAGCAGGGCATTGAGCTTGGGAAATACGACGTTGCGATAGCGACCAACG
>CAXSIG010000806.1:0-2551 GCA_964237255.1 uncultured Bryobacteraceae bacterium | reverse complement strand
AGGCACTCGTAACGTCCAATGTCTACGACACAGCATCCGGCAGATTCGTGCTGATACCCCAAGGCTCGCGGTTGGTCGGCGTCTATAACTCACGTGTTGGATATGGGCAGGATGGTGTTCAAGTAATCTGGGATCGCGTAGTCTATCCCGACGGATCGTCGCTTGATCTCTCCGGCATGATCGGCCAGGATTCCCACGGCTTTTCCGGCTTCCGCGAAAAGGTTGACCGGCACTACAAACGCCTGATCGGCTTCGCAATTCTTACCAGCCTGTTCGCCGCAGCGTCCGAGATCTCGCAAAACCAGAACCGATCCTTGCTCACCACGCCAAACGCAGCACAGGTGGCGGGAAGCTCTGTCGGCCAACAAGCTTCAGAACTTGGCGCGCAAGTGACCCGTCGAAACCTAAATGTTCAGCCAACGATCAAGATCCCAGTTGGATACCGCTTCAATGTTCGCGTAAACCGCGATGTTGCATTCGAAGAACCGTATGCTCCCATCCAAATCGCCCGGTGATTTCTTTCCGAAATACTCGCCTACTTCTCGGTACTAATCTACGAAGCTTTCCAGAACGCTCTATCGCAGGAGCTTGGTGCGAGCCAAAGCTGCCTAGATCTAGCCAAACGCGCAGGCCTCGTTCGGAGGCAGGCCATATAGATACGCTTGGCGCCTCATCTAAACCGACACCAGCGGCCAATCTGCTGGTATAAGCTTTTCAGTTCCGAAGTATCTATTGCCTACGGCCGCAACGAATCTCTCGTCGTCCGCGAAGAAAGCGTGTTCGAGAACTATCACCTGAAGGTCGCCCTGTGCGTCGACCTCTTTAAATAGCGCGTCAAAGTATTTTCTAAGCTCACCGCGCTCAGTATCTGCACGGATCGTAACAATCCCGGGTATTTCATCCGGCGGATAAAAAGGTCGGCTCAGTTGATCGAAAACAATAAAACCGGGTACCGGGCGGCTGTTCAGTTTAAAGAATCTTTGTAGTCCGAGCGCGACCGCAACGTGAATCGAGAGATAGTTCTCATCAGAACCGATGTCGCGCATCGGAATACGCCTTTGAGCCGTTAATATTCCAGCTGTTAAGTCCCGTGTGTTTATGAAGACGGCACGTTGGGGATAAAGTGCCGCGAAGGGGAGGGCATCTAAGACCTCATTAGCTGCGAAAGCAACTTGTTGTTGAGCGTCTTGAAGCCTATCCATTCTAGAAGTGCTATCAAGCTCCTCGCGAAGAATCCCTATACGAGTTTCTAAAAGGCGTAACTGATCCGTAGTGGGGACGACGTCAGCGTCATCGGCTACTTCCAAAAAGTACGACACACGCCCTGCAACCCGCATACGACGTTGGGCAAGATCAAGTTGTTCCTGGATGGCAGCCGATTCTCGACGCACAGCGAGGATCTGCGTTCTTACAATGGAAGCTTGGCGCGAGGTCTCGGCAATCCGCTCCCGCAACGTGCCTCTATATCTATCTATCTGCGGTCGCTCACGCTCGGCCGTACGAAGCTGACCCTGGAGCTCTTGATATGCCGTGCGAACGCTCGCTAAGGTTTCGGTATGCTGCATGAGGGGATTAGCGCAAACGGGACAGATGTTAAGCGGTTGGTTGTTGCTATTAAACAGGTCCACCACTTGTAACCGACGTTGCTGATTTTCGGTGGTGGTGACGAACGCAGAGGCTTGCCGGTAGGTATCCTGCAAGTCTTCCAACTCGTTATTAAGCTGCGTTCTCTGGTTCCATAGAAGTCTTTCTTGATTACTAAGATCGGTCAGGCGATCCCCCTCACCAGCGCCTTCTTGAGATGGAAGATATTCAGCTACTCTCTGGAGTGAGGATCGTAATGTGTTGACACTTGCATCAGGAATCGACCCCTCGAATAGTCCGACTTGTTGCGCCTCAGAAGCGATTCCTCTAAGAGCGAGAGCCGTCGTGTCCCGCTGTCGTTCAAGCGAAATGACTCGCCGTTCCTCCGCAGTGTATTGGGCATTTAGACGCCGGAGTTCTTGTTCCTTTGCGACGGTAGTCTCATCTACGGCACCTAGGAAATAGGGGAAAGTGTCCACGATGCTCATGCGGCGCTCGTCTTGCGCCCCGCGCAGAAGTACCGTTTTGTTGATAATGACGTCATCGTCCTGTAAAAGGAATGGAGTAACGTTGCGCGCTGTCACTTTTTTGGGTTGACGAGGAGCTCCAAACACTTCCGTCACAGCATCGCCAATTCCAAGCAACTGCTCCAATCTCCGGAGCATCGTCGATACGTTTGTGGTGCCCGTTAGGTGTCCAGAATCGGCAGGAATATCAATGTGCGTTCCGATTGATATGTAAGTATCTTCGGAAGAAAACTGATTGACGGGCGGAATCCTTCGTGCGATGAAGGCTTGTGTCGATCCATTCGCGAGAAGAACGCCGACCCAGCTGCTGGCATCGCGAACAACGCCAGGAACGTGGCACTGTCCAGCGCCAAGACAGTAATCTATGATCTCGCAAATAGCCGACTTACCAGATCCCGACGGTCCGGTGACTATGTTCACGGCGTTCAATTCAAAAAAAA
>CAXSIG010000805.1:0-2553 GCA_964237255.1 uncultured Bryobacteraceae bacterium | reverse complement strand
AGATTGGGTGAAGCTCAAGTTGGTCCAGCAGCAGGAATTCCTGATCGCAGGTTTTACCGAAGGCGAGCGCGAGTATTTCGGAGCGCTCATCCTCGCCGCCTACGATGGCAAAAAGCTCGTGCACGTCGGTAATGTGGGCACCGGCTTCGACCGCAAGACAATGGCTGCGATTTACGACCGCATGAAGCCTCTGATCGCGCCCAAGGCTCTTTTCAAGGCCAGAACAATCCCGGTCCGAAGTACAACGTGGCTGCGCCCGGAACTGGTTGCCCAGATCAAATTCCTCAACTGGACGCCCGACAATATCCTTCGCGCCCCTGTCTTTCTAGGTCTCCGTGACGATGTCAAACCCGAAGACGTGGTTCGAGAAGCAACGGCTGAGCCCGCTGCAAAGCCGATAGAAACCAGACGCATTCCGCTCCTGGCTGGCCCAGCCAAAGAGGTCCGCATGGAGATCGATGGCCATCCCCTTAAATTCACCAACCTGGACAAAGTCTTCTTTCCGGACGAAGGCTACACCAAGCGCGATCTTCTCAACTTCTACAGCGACATAGCCCCGCTAATCCTCCCGCATCTCAAAGATCGCCCGCTCTCGCTCAAGCGCTACCCGAACGGCATCAAGGACGACTATTTCTTCCAGAAGCAATCCCCGGCGTCATACCCCGATTGGCTTCGTTTCGAACACATCGACAGCGAATCGCGCGACCCGAAAAAGCCACCAGGACCCATCCGCTACGTCCTGGCCGAAAGCCGCGCCGCACTCCTCTTCCTCACGCAACAAGGCTGCATCGATCAAAATCCCTGGCAATCGCGCGTAGGCTCGCTCGAAAATCCGGACTTCATTCTGATCGATCTCGACCCGCAAGACTGTCCGTACAACATGATCGTCGAAGCCGCTCTGCTCGTTCACCGCACCCTAGACAAACTCGATCTCGAAGGCTATCCGAAAACCACAGGCGGACACGGGATGCACATCTATATCCCCGTGGTCCCCGAGTACACGTATGACATAACCCGCACCTTTGCGGAAGCCATCTCTCGCGTCTGCATCGCCGAGCGGCCCGATCTTTTTACCACCCCGCGCTCCGTAGAAAAACGTCAGAAGAACAAGGTGTATTTCGACTACCTCCAAAACGGGGAGGGCAAGACCATCGCGGCTCCCTACGTAGTCCGAGCCCATCCAGGCGCACCCGTAGCCACCCCGCTAGCCTGGAAAGAACTCAAGCCCGGATTGCTGCCAAGCCAGTTCAATATCACCAACGCGATTGCCCGCTTCGACAAAGTCGGCGATCTCTTTGAGGGTGTTCTCAACAAAAAACAAGAACTACTCCCCGCATTCCACAAACTGGAAAGGCTGCAATCGTGATGGACAATTACACTGGATGTATGACCTACACGGTCGCCGAAGCGAAAAACGAACTTCCGGAACTAATCGAACTAGTGGAATCCGGCGTCCGCGTCACGATCACCAAACACGGAATTCCGGTGGTGGAACTAGTTCGTAAGTCGGACGAGCCTCTTCGCAAGCGCATTTATGGGGTTCTTGGTGATGAACAAGTAGTTTTGGATCCCGATTGGGCTCGTCCTCAAGAAGATCTTGAAGCTTGGCTTTCGGGCGATGTCTAGTGCGGCAAACGTACTTGTTGGATACTCACGTCCCTGTAGAGGTGAGTATTGCGACGGGCCTTGCTGGCTTGCCTACTGCGGTTCGTGGCATACTCCACGAAGCGGAGTTGCTGCTCAGTGTTGTGTCCGAGGTCGAAATAGCTATCAAGTACACGATCGGTAAACTGACTTTATCGAAAGAAAAACTTGCCTTGATCTGTGCGAACGCGAGAATAGCCACTTACCCGTTCCTGCAACGCCACGCTAATCGGATGTTCGCTTTGCCACCGCATCATAAAGATCCGTTCGACCGCATGATTATCTCAACTGCTTTAAGCGACGGGTTGCCGATAATTTCGCGCGACCGGCAGTTTCGAAAGTATGCGGGCCTGCGCGTAATTTGGGACTAAAGACTTCCGCGCAAAACTTCGATGCGTGTTCTCGTGAATCGGCGGACTTACCGCCGCGATCGCGCTTCGGCAGGTTGGGTTCGACGTACAAGTTTACGAGCAAGCTCCCGCGCCCCGCGAAATCGGAGCGGGCATTGCACTCTCGGCCAACGCACTGTGGGCTCTCGACGCACTAGGGCTGGGGTCCTCCATTCGCGTCCACGGCAACACTGTTGTCCAAGGCGCTTTGAAACGTTGGGACGGCCGAGACCTAGTCGCCCTCCCTGTCAGTGATGTCAACGCCGGCATCGGCAATGTCGCGGTGCTGCACCGGGCGGAATTGCTGGCCCTGCTAGGACAGCGCGTTGATCCGGAGCGATTACACCTGGGCAGTGCATGTGTAGGATTCGAACAGAATTCAGCGGGACTCACAGTGCATTTTCGAAACGGCGAAGTAGCGCGCGGAGACGCACTCATCGGCGCCGATGGAGGAAGGAGCTTTGTTAAAACGCAATTGCTGGGCGGCAGGCCGGTCAAATATTCGGGCTATACATGCTGG
>CAXSIG010000804.1:0-2558 GCA_964237255.1 uncultured Bryobacteraceae bacterium | reverse complement strand
TGTGCGGTGGTCCTGCTCGATTCCGTTATTGAGGTACTTGCATTGGCGTAGTTTGACTCGACCGGAAATGGCTCCTTCGGCTTTCAATTCATTTACTGCTGCCGGATATGCCGGGTTCTTATCCATGTTCATCACCCGCGGCATGGCATTGCCTGATGCTTCGATAGCCCTTCGCAGAAAGCGTTTGGATGTGGCCATGTCGCGCTTTGCGGTCAGCAGAAAGTTGTTGTTTTGCCCGGTAGAATCGAGCGGTCGAGTAGGCCCGGGGAGTCGCACCCCGAGCCCCTCACGGAACCGTGCTTAAATCTCTCGATTTACACGGCTCTTGTTGTCCAACCTTGATCTCGAAATACACGCCAGTGGACGAAAATCCCCGGACAGTTTTCCTTCATCCTGGCGAGCCATTCCACACTGCGCCGCTTATGCCGCGACAGCGTTGTGTATTTGCGTCTGGCCCATTGCTCGAGCTTTCTATCGACGTATCGAAAAAGCTCGCGCATTGCTGTTTGATAGAAAGCCCCGTAGTATTCCCACCATCCGCGGGTCACCGAGTTGCATTGCTCTGCCAGTTCGGCCAACGTCACTGGCGTCTGGCTCGGAATGCGCCAATCTCGCACGACCTTCCGCATGCGCTTCACGGCATCAGCGCTCACAGCCGGCAGGAAACCGGTAAATACCCGGTGCTGCTTGCTCATGGCCTTCCTTGGCCGGAAAGTAAAGCCGAGAAATGTGAACTGCACATGCGGAAAAGACTCCGTACGATTGCTGTCCTGACAGTACACAATCTTCGATTTCTCCGGATGCATCGTCAGTCCACACTCCGCCAGCCGCTCCGCGATGAACCGCATGACTTGCTCCGCCTGCTCCTGACTGCTGCAGTGGACAACCGCGTCATCCGCATAACGGGCGAACGGACAAGATGGATTGCTCCGCTTCATCCAGACATCGAACGCATAATGCATGAACAGATTCATCAGTATTGGACTGACCACTCCGCCTTGCGGCGTGCCACGTTCCCGTGGCACCTGAGTGCCTTCCGTCGTTTCAAACGGCGCGGTTAGCCACCGCTCGATATACAGCAGGATCCAGTCCTCCTTGATGTGGCTGCGAACCGCCTTCATCAAGAGGCCATGATCGATTTGATCAAACGCCCCCTTGATGTCAAACTCAACCACCCAGTCCAATTGCCAGCACCGTTTTCGAGTGACGGCGATCGCCTGTTTGGCCGACCTTCCGGGCCGATATCCATACGAATCCGCATGGAACATCCGGTCCAGCTTCGGCTCGATGATTTGTTTGACGACGGTCTGCGCAATCCGATCCGACACAGTGGGGATTCCCAGCTTTCTCGTGCCGCCCTTTGCTTTCGGAATTTCCACCTGCCTGACCGGCGGCGGGAAATACGAGCCCGACGACATCCGGTTCCACAGCTTGTACAAATTCCTCGACAGGTTCTGTTCGAACATCGCGATAGTTTCCTCGTCGATGCCGGCAGCACCCCGGTTAGCCTTTACTCGCTGGTATGCCTCCCACACTGCGCGTTTCGCAATGACATAAGGTTTTGTCGAGGTCCTGCCGCTCATCCCCGCTTGCGGGTTGGCAGCTCTGCCCAACTGGTCAACGCCGCCCCTTCGCTCCCCTCTCATTACAAGAGCTTCCTCGCTACTATGGACGACTCCGCCCCTCACTCCGGCATCGGTATTCTTCCTCATGGTTTCTGCCACTTGTCATTTCCCTTTGCATCCGGAGCAAGGTTCTCACGTTCCGCACCGAAGCCTACGCTGAGTTCATGCCGCCTCCACACCGACTGCCGCCGGGCCAGTAAACAGGTTTCTTCCCGGCTCTTCCTGGAGCTACCGAGCGGCTCCAGTTTTGACAGTTCCTTGAACCTTGACGATGCGTCATCGGACGGTTCGCTTTCGCTCATCTTCTCAACACTCACCTGACGTCCTTATTGGACGCCTTTTCCTCGGACGTTCACCACCACGCCTTTTGAACGCAGCAGCTCCGGGTGGTTTGAAGCCAACTCCTGAAAGTCGACTCCGAGAGGCCCTCTCTCATCTTCGGTACAGCTCTGCAGGTTTCACCTACATTCGTGACACACCTCGGTACAGGTACTTGTCCTGGCCTTTTACCTTGATGTAGGTTTCGTCAATCCGGTAGCTCTTGTTGACCGGCTTCAGATACCGACGGCAGCGTCTATTCAACTCAGGCGCGTACGCCAACGCCAAATGCAACTGGCGTCCACCTCGACCCTCTTTCGGCCATCAACTCGGTGACGTGCTTGTACGAAAGCGGATACCGGAGATATAAGCGCACGCAGGAGATGATTAATTCTCCCGGATGCTGCCGTCATTTGAATGGGTTATTCGCGGTGATCGGCATCGACATTCACCCTACCAAGACGCCTGCTGGCCAAGTTCGCAACGAAACCTTCTCAGGTGTGTGTGGCCGATAGTCACTTGGAAACGATTATTACCAAAAGCATTCTGCCCGGCAAGCTGAAGCTGAACTGCAACGCCTGTGGCTTTTGCTTAAATCGCTTTTATCTAGATTGC
>CAXSIG010000803.1:1101-2562 GCA_964237255.1 uncultured Bryobacteraceae bacterium | reverse complement strand
AGGAGTTCGGTCGCGCCCTGGCCCTCGAACCGCGAAACGCCTTCGCCTATAACAACCGGGGCGCAGCGCTGCTTCAACTTAGGCAGGAAAAGGCAGCGAAACAGGATTTCGAGCGTGCACTCAAGATCGATCCATGCGTCGAGGCAGCCCGCCGAAATCTGGCCGCGCTCGGCGAAACGTCACTGCCCGCCTGCACCGTTACTGAGCGGCAATCTGAACTTCCGCGGTAAGGTTCTGCCAATCGGGCAGCTCATAAATCTTCAACTTGGTCTTCAGCGGAACCGTAATTTCTTTCGCGCTGTTCGGCGCCAGACTTTCCATCTTGAAAGTGAACGTCCCCACTGAATCTTCTTCAGACCGCGACGTGCTTGCCCAAAGCGTCACATTCGCCGTGGCCTCATCCACCTCCGTGTTGCCGTGGTTCACCACCACAAACTTCGCTTGCGGTTTCTTCTTCGCATCCTGCGTCAATCGGATCCCCACCACCTCCACGTTTTTCTGAATCGGATTCGTTGTCGCTTTTGGCTTCTCTTTCGCACTCGCAACTTCGCCGCCGGTGAACCCCGCTTTCCCGGTTCCAGTAAATCGCTGATATCCAAAATAAAGCGCCGCACCAAGACCGATAAACGCAAATGCGAAGAGCGGCAGAAGCAGCCACACAGGCATGCTCTGCTTCGGCGGCGCTCCATACGCCATTGGCGGTGGAGCCGGCCTTTGCGCCGGCGGTGGAGCATATTGCAACGGGGGCTGTTGCATGGTCGGGGGAGCCGCATACACCGGCGGTTGCGCCGAATAAACAGGTGGTGGTGCAGCCGGAGGAGTGTACTGGGGTACTAGAACGTACTGCGGAACCGGCGGATCCGGAATAGTCGCCCTTACTGGAACTGGAATTGGAACCGGAATGGGAGCGGGAACAGGAACGGCAGCCTCCTCCGGAGCTTGGCAGTACGCGCATTCATTATCGGAAGCCCGATTCTCGCGCCCGCACCGCGGGCAGATCCAGGAGAACATGTCATTCTCAATCTATCGCGAATGCAGCGGCGCTACGGCATCTTTCCCGGCTCATTCAATCCGCCGACCTCGGCGCACGTCGCTTTAGCTACTTCGGCGTTGCATCACGTTGATGAGGTTTTCTTTATCCTTCCCCGCGCCATGCCGCATAAAGAATACTCCGGCGTGTCGTTTCAGGACCGCTTTGAACTGCTCGCCGCAACCGTCCAGTACCAACCTCGATTCCAACTCGCCACCTGTTCCGGCGGTCTATACATCGAAATCGCTCGCGAACTTAAGCGCACTCTCGGAAAGGATTCCACGCTGCACTTTCTCTGCGGCAGCGATGCGGCTGAACGTATCGTTACCTGGGATTACGGTGGCGCATTCACGGCGACGGAAATTCTGGACGAACTGAGCCTACTCGTAGCGCCGCGCAATGGCGTCTTGAATATCCCGGACAAGCATCGC
>CAXSIG010000803.1:373-1016 GCA_964237255.1 uncultured Bryobacteraceae bacterium | reverse complement strand
ACCTTGACGCCGCATACCAGGCCATCTCCGCGACCGACATCCGCGAACGCATCCGCATCGGCAAGCCCTGGGAGCATCTGATTCCCCCTCAAATCCGGGAACGCGTCCGCGAGCTCTACGGCTCCGAAGCCATCACCCTCTGAGCGAGTTCCAGCGCATGGGCGGCGTCGGCGATCTCACCATTCAACTGTGCATCCTCAACTGCCAGCAGAGCGCGGCGGAACGCGGGTCCCGGTCGATATCCCGCCCGAATCAAATCGTTTCCGGTAATCAAAGATTGCGGACGCAAGCTCTCTTGCGGACTCTCGGCAAGCTTCTGTCGAACGTAGTCGTAGTTCGCTAAACTCCCATGGCTTGACAGACAATCCAGCCGATGGAGCGCCAGATGTTCCTGAAGCTCAGGTTGCCGCAGAAAACGCTTCAGGGTGCTCTCTCGCATCTTTGGAACGTCTTTAAACTTCATGTGATTGTCGATCAGCGCCAGCACCTGTTCCGTCTGCTCGTTCGAAAAGCGCAGCCGATGCAACAATACTCTCGCCATGCGAACGCCCGCTTCCACATGCCCGTTAAATCGTATCCGATCGTGCGCCCGCTCGAATGTCTCCGGCTTCCCAATGTCGTGAAGCAGAACGCCCCAACCCAG
>CAXSIG010000803.1:0-363 GCA_964237255.1 uncultured Bryobacteraceae bacterium | reverse complement strand
CGTCGCCGACAAGCGCGTCGGCTGCTCCCTGCTCGCCGGGGCCGCCAACGACCCCAGGCTGCTCCAGCCCTTCCAGCATGATCATCGTATGAGTCCAAACGTCGCCTTCCGGATGAAACTCCGCGGGCTGCTCCACGCCTTTCAAACGCGCTACTTCGGGAAGTACTACCTCTAACAGACCCGTTTCGTCCAAAAGCTCGAAAGCGCGCCGTGGATTGCTGCCCGTCAACATGCGCGAAAGCTCGTCCCGAACTCGTTCAGCCGATACCCCACAGATGGAAGTTCGAGCCTCCCGAATCGCTTCGGACGTAGCCGGATCGATCTGAAATCCCAGCCGCGCGGCGAATCGAACCGCCCGCAACA
>CAXSIG010000802.1:651-2583 GCA_964237255.1 uncultured Bryobacteraceae bacterium | reverse complement strand
TCCACAGTTTCCAGCACCAGCCTCTTGCTTTCCGATTCCGAAGCGAGCGGTATCCGCCGTAGCGCCGCGCGAATGCGAGCCATCAGCTCCGGGGTGCTGAACGGCTTCGTTACATAGTCGTCCGCGCCGGCATCCAATGCGTCAATTTTGTGTTGTTCGTCGTTTCGCACGGTGAGCATGATTACTGCCGCGTCAGTCATTTTTCGTATTTCCCGACACGTGGCAAGCCCTCCCATTCCTGGCATATTTGAATCGAGAAGCACAAGATCGAAGCGTTCCGTTTTCAGCTTCTCGATAGACTCCTCACCGGTGCGGCTTTCCGCCGCTTGAAATCCGCTAGCCTGCAACGTAGTTCGAATTACCCGACGAATTTGAGGTTCGTCATCCACCACAAGAATGCGTCCGTTATTCATGAGATCTCCTCTACCTCCTGAGCCGGAAATAGCAGAGAAAACCGGCTTCCTTCTCCCGGCTTGCTTTCCGCCCAGATGCGTCCGCCATGGGCCGCCATAATCTCTCGCGCGATCGATAGCCCAATCCCGGTCCCGGGAACTTGGGTCCGAGTCTCGGCCGAACGATAATATCGCTCGAAAATGCGGCTCTGCTCTGTTTCTGGAATGCCGGGCCCACTATTCGCTATGGTAATTAACACGTCGTTGTCCAGCCTCTTCGCGCGGATTGCGATTGGCGATCCCTGAGGCGAATACTTCAGCGCGTTGTCCATCACTTGGCGTAGGGCGAGTTGGACGAGATCGGGGTCGGCGTTCGCCGCAAGACCGGAGTCGATATCCTGACGGATGGCCCGCCCGTCGAACAATCCGGTTAGTGGAGCGATGGAAGAAGCCACAAGTTGCGGAACCGGCATCTCACGCTTGTTGAGTCTCAGTTTTCCCGATTCGATTCGCGCCATACGGATTGCATCCGTTACCAAGCTTTCCATGCGATCGGCTTCTTCGTCCAGGATTTCTACAAACTCGGCACGCTCCGGAAGTTCAGTCATCCCCGAACGCAACGCGCTCGCGGCGGCCTTGATGGAAGTAAGCGGCGTCTTAAACTCGTGCGCGATCGCGTCGAGAAGTGTGGACTTAAGTTCATCGCTCTTACGAACAAGATCGGCTGCGATCGCGGTTTCCATCATGCGCGCGCGATCGAGTGAGATTGCGACAAGGTTGGCTAGCGATTGCAATGCGGAGGGAGTCAGCGTCTCGCCACAAAACGCAAGTTCTCCGATTCGTTTGGTTCCCAGAAAAACAGGAGTCACGAAAGATGTATCGGTAATCCCGGAACCTGCTGAATACCGTAGTCCGGTAACGCCGTCCAGGAACGTCACGGCATCGAATTCAAAAGTCTCGCGAACCTTCTTCACTATCTCGTCTGGCACATCGGCGGATGCGGGGGCTTGCAGTACAGACCGGCTAAGAAGATACAGCTTTTCCATTTCCTTACTACGGCGAATCGCCGCGCGCGTCTGGGTCTTCGCGACAGAAGATAGCTTGTTGACGGTTAGTGCCGTCGACAAGAACCCCACCAGGGTTGCCCAATCCTCCGCTCCCGTGATAGCAAAAGAAAAAATCGGCTCGAAGAAAAAATAGCTAAGGCAAGCTGTACCAGCTAATGAGGATATTACGGCTTCAGTCAAGGTTCCCAACGCGGAAACCAGCAGAATTGTAAACAGATACGCGAAACTGATTGTGATCGCATTCAACGACGCTTGAAAGCTGACAAGCGTTAGAACGGCGAAAACCGCCAGAACACCGCCTAAGCGGACAACACGTTGCACGTTCCTGTATTGTAGGCCGCCCCGCGCATAACGGGATGGTCGTAGATCGGAGTTTGCCGCTCGCGAAGCATGGAGCCGGATCGTCCGGATAGGACGGCGAAATCTCCGATACAATGGCGAGCGCAATCGCCTCAGGCGATCCCGATCCGATA
>CAXSIG010000802.1:0-641 GCA_964237255.1 uncultured Bryobacteraceae bacterium | reverse complement strand
CGAGGCCCACCGGAGCATAGAGATACGGAGGCGGCTCGATGCGAAGATCCGCAAACAAACGATCCGTGCGGACGCGGGGCCCCAGAATACCGAGGTATCGGGGATTTCGATTCAGAATCTCAGGCAATAGGGAAAGGTCACGAGCGAAATTGTGCGTCATCAACACCACCGCAGACTCACGAGAGACAGTTGAATCGACGCACCATCCGAGATCCTTTGCGAAGTTAGTTACTGGAGTGACATCGGGTCCCGACCCAAAGAGGACCAGCGACTGGGGCGGCTCGACCACTTCGATAAAAACCTCGGATCCGTTGCGCTGGACAATGTAAGTCTTCGACGCGTTGCGAAGCAGCGGTTCGATATCGCAGGCCAATTCGGTATTGTGAAGAGATCCGCCGATTTCGCCGTCGTCAATCCACAAACGTGACCCCGTTTGCGGTCCCCGGATAACGGTTGCGATTTTGGCGCTCTCGCGACGTGCGCGAGCTTCGCTCAATATTTGCATTACCGCCTCCGATTCGTCGAACTCAAGCCGCTCCAGCAGGACGTCAATCACGCCATTGCAGCCTAAGCCGAATTCAATGACCGCGTCTTCATCGGAAGTTGTGTCATAAGTGCGGAGCACAGGACGCCCGCCCTCC
>CAXSIG010000801.1:0-2591 GCA_964237255.1 uncultured Bryobacteraceae bacterium | reverse complement strand
AAGAGCTAAATAGATGAATTTTCGATGTTTATCGATTCTGGTTGGCATGGCGCACGTATGGAGTTGGATCCGCTGTTCCTGGTTAGTTTGCCGCTACTGCCTACTTCCACCCCGACTGGAAAGTCTCGTGATCCTTCGATGGCTTCCGCGCCCATTGAGCGATGTTCCGCGCTGCCCGGCAAACTTGGCCTTCGCTGGAATCTGACCATGCCGCCGCAGCTTTCTCGCGAACCGGCTTGCACAGGGCATCCACGGCAACGGCGCAATCCCGATGCTTGCCGAACCAATCCTGCAAGGCTGGACCGGACGTGGCGCTCAGGTCTCCCGCTCCACAGGCCTCAGCGCGCTTAACTATCGCGCTGGGAGGTTGCTTTAAGTTCGAGCAGCCGATCATCAATAGCAACGCGGTCACTGGGAAACAGAAATGTTTCATAGCCTCACTTCCAGCCGGATTGGAACCTGGTCCCATCGGAGACCTCCGGTGTCCAATTGAAAAATCGCTCCGTCGCAGCTTCGCTGGTCGCCTGCTTCTGAATGACAGCTGCTTGATAACTCTGCTTACTTGACATATCCGCCATCATCAATTCCCGCAACTTCATCAACTGCTGCACCTGCTGCTCTGAGATCTGCCCCATCACTTGCAAAGCTTCCATTCGGCCACCGGTCGACTGAGCCATGGATCGGAGTGAGTTCAGCACTGACTGCTCGCTCTGCAATTGCTGACCCTGCAGGCCGGCTGCGCGAAGAGCGCCCAGAGTGGTATCCAGCGATGTCTGGGACCAGCTTCGATATTTTGTGAAATATCCAGCCCCCGTGTAACCATAACCAGGGAAGCGGCCTTTGAAGAGGGTGTCCAGGTTAGCTAGTGAATAGGAGAGCGCCTGGCCGCCCTGAACGATGGAGGCAAGGGCATTCACATCGGCGATGATAGGCCCGAAAATTTGACCAGCGACGGTTTGGCTATTCCTTAACATGTCTTTCGTCTGGTTTATGGCTTCCGTGAGTTGCTGAGCTTGACGAACGTATTGCAAAATCAGCTGCGCATGATTTAGCAGCTGAGTTACCTCCGTTGCAAAAGCCCCGGCCTGAACCGGTTGCGGTAAAGGAAAGATGAGAAGTCCGGCGATGAGCACCGGTATCAAACGTTTGCGCATAGATGTCCCCTTTCTGCGTCCTGCTGAACTTTTTCGTAGTAATCCGCCCACCCTTCGAGGCGTTCATCTCTCAGAACGCGGGCGCGTTGGCGTAGCCATTGGCTTTGCCACGCTGCCGGGAACTCCCTAATAAGATCTTCAACAAGCTGACGCTCTTCACGACCGTTCACGCCTACAAAGGACAGGGCGACATTGTGAATGCCGAGGGATACTAATCGGCGACCTAACGGAGAGATTACGTAGTAGTGCTGCTTGGGGATGCTCGTTTGCAAAATGTCCAGTTCGCGGCTGTTCAGACCGATGCGGTCGTAGAAATCCTTCGAGGCCGGGTTTTTAGCTTCGCCGTTAGGCAGTAGGATCTTCGTGGGACACATTTCGAGAATGACGTCGCTGATATCGGAGTTGCAGATGTCGCTCAAATTCTGCGTGGAGAGCAAAACAATTCCATTCATACGGCGAAGCGTTTTCAGCCAATCGCGAAGGCGCTCGCGGAACACCTCATTGCGCAGGTAGGCCCAGGCTTCGTCAAGGGTCACAAGAGTCGGCGAACCGTCAAGCCGCTTTTCGATCCTGCGAAACAGGTAGAGCAATACGGGAATCACGGCTTTACTGTCGAGCTGAAGAAGGTTCTCCGTTTCGAACGTCAAAAACCGGCCGGAACCGAGCACGTCCTCATCGGCATCAAGGAGTTGACCGAGCGGGCCGGAAAGAGTGTAAAACTGCAAAGCTTCGCGGACATCCAGGTCCTGAACGTTCGCACTCAGTTCAGTGAGCGTTCGCGAAGGCGACAAGCGCAGTTGCAGCAAAGCCTGCGTGAGTGCATTCCGATGCTTTGCCGTAACCACCAGGCCGTTCAAGCTGCATAAGTCCTCCAGCCAAGTAACAGCCCAGGTGAGGTCGGCATCGGAATCGATTTCCCGCAACGGACAGAACGCCAAGTCGGTGCGCTCTCCGGCGAGATCGTAGAACTCCCCGCCAGCGGCCTTCGTCAGCACAAAAAACGAGTAACCTTTGTCGAAAGCAAAAACTTGCGCTCGCGGATATCGAAACCACTGGGCTGCAATCAAACCGAGTGAAGTGGACTTGCCGGCACCTGATGGACCGCACAGCAGCGTGTGGCCCAAATCGGAAACATGGAGGTTGAAGCGGAACGGAGTGGCACCGGTAGTTGCGGCAAATAGAAGGGGAGGACTCTTCTTCGGCATTAAGCGTGAGGGGTTCTCCCGCAAACCCGCCCACACGGAGGTGATGGGCAGGAGGTCCGCCAAATTCAGTGAATGTAAGAGTACGCGCCGGACATTTCGATAACCATCACCTGGCAGACTGCCTCGCCACGCTTCAACGGCATTGACCGTCTCCAAACGACATGCAAACCCGAGATTCTGAATCTTCTTCATGACTGTCCACATATTCTCATTCAAACAATCCAAACCACCA
>CAXSIG010000800.1:0-2594 GCA_964237255.1 uncultured Bryobacteraceae bacterium | reverse complement strand
GAAGACGGCGGTATGGCCGAACAGATGCGCGACCGCATGCGGCGTTTTCGTCATGCCGAAACCGTAAATGTAAATGCTCCCGCCCGCCCTCCGATCGCGCTTCGGGAACCATTTTTCGTTGACAGTCGTCCGAATCGTCTCCGGGTCGTCATTCAGGATGCGTTCAACTAGCGCGACGTCTCCGAGCGCCGAAGCCATCAGGATGTCGGTTTGAGCGCCCCGCGAGACCAGGAAGCGTGCGACGTCGTGCCGATACGGTCTGATCGAGGCCATGTATTGCGCCGCGGTGGACTCATGGTCCACATCGCGTCCGTCAATATCGGCACCGTGATGGAGCAGGAGAGCGGCGATATCGACTGTGGAAGCGAAATGCAGAGGCAATTGACCGTCTCCTCCGCGTGCGTAAACCACGGATGGATCAGCGCTCAGAAACTCGCGGACAAGGTCAATTTTGCCAAGGCGGGCTGCGGAGTGGATGTCCACCGAAGCGCCGCGAGAGATCAGGTATTCGGCGAGTTCTGGACCGGCTAGATCGAGGACGCCGAATCCACCGGCCCACCAGAGTGTTCGCTGGTTGATGTTCGCTCCCGCATCTAACAGCGCGTCGATAATCTCCCGGTTTCCCTTACTAGCAGCGGCGACGATAGCCGGCATATCGAAACTGTAATTCGGTAGCGGCTCATCGATCCGCGAGCGGAGCGAAGGATCTTTTGTAAGCGTTTCGCGAACACGCGCCGCATCGTTGGCCTGAATCGCGGATGTCAGGCTCTCGAACGGCGCGTGTGCCACGTTTTAGGAGTGGCCTTCGTGCGGCGCGGTCGGCGCAACAGCCGTATCACCTCCGCCATCCACCTGGTCGGCTTCCGCGTTGCGGCCCAGCGTTCGGAGCGCCTGCGCCGCAACGTGTTCCGAAGTAAAGCCAAAGTTCTTCATGATTTCGTCGCCAGGGGCCGAAGCGCCGTAGTGATCGATGCCGATTGCGACGCCCTCATCACCGATAAACTTGCTCCATCCCAGTGTCGCGGCCGCTTCCACGCTGACGCGCTTCTTAACCGCCTTTGGTAGAACGGACTCGCGGTATGTTTCCGGCTGCAAGTCGAACAAGCTCCAGCAGGGAAGGCTTACTACGCGCGCCTTCACATTGAACTCTTTCAACTTGTCGACGGCTTTCACGCACAGTGCCACTTCGGAGCCGGTGCCGATTAGAATGACATCGGGCGTGCCTTCCGAATCCAGCAGAACATAGCCGCCTTGCTCCAGCTTGCCCTTGGCTTTGCTGGCATCCAAAATCGGCAGATTCTGCCGGGAAAGAATGATGGAACTGGGGCCGTTGTGTTGCACGGCGAACCGCCAGGCTTCGGATCGGCCGGCCGGATAACCGTGAGTTGCGGAATCGCCCGAAATCCTGCGAGCTGTTCCACCGGTTCATGAGTCGGCCCATCTTCGCCCACCGCGACACTATCGTGCGTAAAAATGTAGACCAGCCTCAGGCCCATAATCGCGCCAAGACGGACCGAGGGTTTCATGTAGTCCGAGAAAACGAAGAAGGTCGCGCTGAAAGGGAACAGGCCGCCGTGCGCCGCCATTCCGTTGACCGCGGCTCCCATGGCATGTTCGCGAACGCCGAACGCCATATTGCGGCCGGTATAGCCCCACGCGCCGCCCACCGCACCCGCCGTACCAGGACCCGCGAACTCGGCGGGCTGGAAATCGCCCATGCCCTTGAGCGCAGTGTTGGTTGAGGGGTTTAGATCGGCGGACCCGCCGACAATGTTCGGGATGTGCTTCGCGAGAGCGTTCAGCACTTGGCCGCCGGCTGCGCGAGTTGCGATGGCTTTGTCCTCCGGCTTCCACTTCGGGATGTCCGCATCCCAGCCATCCGGCAGTTTCCCAGCCTGAATGCTTTGAAATTCCGCCGCTTCTTTCGGAAACTCCTGGGAATACGCGTCGAAGCGCTCCTGCCAGGTTTTCTGCGCTTTTTCGCCTTCGGGAACGGCCTTTCTAAATTCGGCAACAGCCGCTTCGGGCAGGAAAAACTTGTCGGTCGTGGGCCAGCCAAGAGCCTTCTTCACTGCAGCCAATTCTTCTTCACCCAGCGGAGATCCGTGGGCTTCGAACGTGTCCTGCTTCTTCGGGCTGCCGAAACCGATATGGGTCCGAACCAGAATTAGCGAAGGCCGGTGCTGCTCCATCTTCGCTTCTTCGATAGCGCGCGCTACATCGTCCGTATCGTTGCCGTCCAGCACGTGCCGCGTGTGCCAACCGTACGCTTCAAAACGGCGTGCGACATCTTCGGTGAATGTGAGGTCGGTCGCGCCGGCGAGTGAAATGTGGTTTTGATCGTAAAGAGCGATTAGCTTTCCCAGACGCAGATGTCCCGCGAGTGACGACGCTTCAGCGGTGATCCCTTCCATCAAGTCGCCATCGCCGCAGATTGTATAGGTGAAGTGATCGACTATCTCATGGCCCGGCTTGTTATAGTGCGCGGCCAGCCAACGCTCCGCCATGGCGAGTCCAACGGAGTTGCTCAATCCTTGGCCTAAGGGTCCCGTCGATACTTCCACGCCCGGCGCATGGCCGCGTTCCGGCTGTCC
>CAXSIG010000799.1:0-2598 GCA_964237255.1 uncultured Bryobacteraceae bacterium | reverse complement strand
ATGTCCGCGTCGCTCGCTTGTCCGAATGCCGCAACAGACGCGAGCATCGTCACTACCGTCAATTTCCAAACCATAGGTCTCCCTGAATTCGAAATCGACGAGGATTTCAGCGATGATAGCGCACTCTAGCGCTCAGGCTGCACTAGCGGCTCGGTCTCAGTAGTCGGCAGGTTGGGACGCAGCCGCTCGACACGCCAGGTAACTTTGCCGGCGGCTTCGCGCTCGGTATGGCGAACCCGCAACTTTCCATTCGCCAGATACAGCAGATGGACGCGATCAAATGCAAGACCGGCGGACGCCATGAGCTTCATGTAATCGCCATGCGCAGTTTCGTCCGGTGCTTCGGTGTATCCGGAGTTCCACGTGATGTCGGGCGAGAGTCCGCCCACGCCGCCGTTGCCTCTGCCGTCACCCTCGCCGGGCGCTGCGCTCGGTGTGCCTTTCAGACTCATGTAAATGCGGATACCGTTAACAATCGGCTGTTGCATGTTGCGCGGCTGCCATTGTTGTCCGAAACGTTGGTAACGGCTATTCATGCGGTTCTCCAGATCGAGCAACCCCGGCACCTTGCGCTCTGCCTCTACGATGCGGTCGCGAATCTCGAAGGCGATTTTCGGGCTGAACGGGTGTTCAGTGTCGCGGAGGTAAGTGAGGCTGGTGAACCAGCCGCGCGGAATCCACCAAGTGCGTCCGCTGTTGGCACCTTGCCGCGTTTGTACCCACGCGGAGTACTCCGAAAAAGGCTGAACCCACTCGTGAGAAGGATAACCGTGCGGATTGAGAAACGTGTCCGGCAGCCACGTGTCGATTAACTGTTTGCGAGTGCGCGATTCGGGATAGACCGGATCTACCTCCTGTTGTCCTGTCGCAACGTCTGCCGCTAACGCTCCGTGGTACCCAGGGTGGAGCATGTTATTCGGTGTCAGTTCCGCAAGTTGAACGGCAAGATTCGCTCCGTCCGGGTTGGTAATCGGATGCAGCACAACATTCACCTGTTTGAGGTTTTCGCGCGTCGCCGGATCGGTTAGCAATTGTTCGCCAAGTTTCAAGATGTGACTGGTGCTCGAGACTTCGTTCGCGTGCTGACGGCCGGAGTAAACCACCGTTGCTTTCAACGTGGTGTCCTTGGCGCCCGAATGCAATTGCGAAGGAGAGGGGAGCGTCATGTCTGCCGCCCAGATGTTCTCGCCCAGATAACTTCGGCCCATCCAATAGACATTTACGCCGGGGAACGTCGCAAACTTCGCGAGGATACTGGCACTCTCAGCCGGACTGATCGGCTCATCCCACTGCACCAGGGAAGTGCCTTTGATCGGTTCGGCGTACGATGCGATCATCGGCCTTGGCGTCGCGGGAGCAGTGATAGCGAGTGAAGCAAGTTCGCGCGGTGCAGGGCTTTCCGCCTTCTCCGTTAGCGGAACCGGTAGCTCAAACTCCATGTTCAGTCGCGAGACGTACGGGTAGGCAAGATCGTCGCGATACAACCCCGCGGCATGCATGGCGTCCATCCACTGCATTTGGCCCTTCGCTTGGGCAACGGGAAATACCGTTCGTTCGAGAACTTCCTGGCCTTCCAGCTTGAGCCAGTCGTCCATCGCGTCATCTTTGAAATCCGCAGGTAGTGTCCAGGTGAGGCTTTGCGGTCCATCCTGTCCGGCTTTGGCACGGGCGGCAACTAAGCGCGGTTGCATTGCTCCGCTCAGCGCGAAAAGATCGCGCGACTGTTCATGGCGCTTGCCTTGCGAATCGGTCCAGTTCAACGCAACCATTGGATTGGCGGCGGGCTTATTAAAAAATCGGATCCGCACAGTCCCATCCTGGCCGTCGCGGCTAGGATGCACAACCGGAATGATGCGGCCTGCATAACCCAGCGGACGGCCGGCTTCTAAATCGCCCATCATATTGACGAAATTTTCGGTGGAGTAGAATGTGTCTTCCTGCAGCGCTTCTAGCGAAGAGATGCGTTCTTTATCGACGCCGATGTTGTAATCGGGCTCACTCATTTGCACGTCGATCAGGATGGTGTCGAAGGGCGGCGCGAATTCAGGGCGTAGTTCTCCATGCGACTGCGACAGAATTGATTTGAAAACCCTTGGAAGCGTCTGGTCCTGATAGTGGTCCCAGAACTCTTCGATGTCGGTTTTGATGCGCTGATCGAGCGCGACCGTGGTACCGGATTGTAGACGGACCCAGCCGGTATCTACCTGGACTTCCTCATAACCCGGCACGGTGCCGTTGTACGGCCGGTTCACGGTTTTTACGACGAATGAATCGGTGAGGACTTCTGCGCCTGATGCATCGAAGGCGTGCACACGATACGTTGGATCGTTTGGTCCTCCGGTGAATTCGCTAAGCGAAATCTTCTCCAAGGGAATGGAAAGATCTCTTGCCAAGACTTCATCTACCGGATAAAGCTCATGCACCCATCGCGCCGGCGAGTACATGACCCGCAAACCGCTAGGATCTTCATTTTTCTTGAACTCGATTTTGAGGGAGACGGCTTGTTTCCCTCTCAGGCGGAGAGCCGTATCTTCGGTGAGCCAGCTGAAACCCGGCTTATAAGCACACAAAACAGAAACGAGTAACTGGTTCGGGTCC
>CAXSIG010000798.1:0-2601 GCA_964237255.1 uncultured Bryobacteraceae bacterium | reverse complement strand
ACCTCTGGGCAAGCGCGGTTTCTTTTACCAGAGTTGGGTATACGGCGGGGACGAGTGGGAGCGCTTCGAAGTGAAGGCGACCGAGAATCCGAGGATTCGGCCGGACCAGTTGGAGCGCGAGCGGAGCCACTGCGGCGGGGCAGCGGCATTTGCGCAGAACTATCTATGCGAGTTCATTGACCGGGCCGGGCGACTGTTTGCGGCGCAAATGGTGGACGACGCAGTGGATGCAGACTTTGAGGCAATCCAACCATAAATGACGCCGGGTTTCTTGTTGCCGCTTGGCATGTTTTTCCTTGGGATGGACCTGGGGCAGCAACGGGACCATACAGCGATTGTGGTGGTGGAGCGGCTGGGGCAGTCGAAGCTGCTGGTGGTGCGGTGGGTGGAACGGATCGCACTCGGGACACCGTACGTCCGGGTGGTTGAGAGGCTGAAAGAAATTGTGAGGAGTGGGGAGTTCTTTGGGCGGGTGCGGGTGGCCGTGGATGGGGGAAGTATGGGGTCGCCGGTCATGGAAATGATCGGACTGGCGGGGCTGGGGTGCGATGTGGCGGCGGTGGTGTCGACGGCGGGGAGCAAGGCGAAGAGCGGCGGACTTCGTGGGATCGGGAGTTGGTATACGGTGCCCAAGAAAGATTTGCTGGGCGAAGTGCTGGTGCGCCTGGAAAAGCGGGAGCTGCGGTTCGCGAAGGACTTGCCGGAGTTGGGGAACCTGCTGAAAGAGTTGAAAGACATGCAGATGACCGTGTCGGCAAAAGACAGCGTGCGGATGGGGGCGGACGGCTCGGGACAGCATGACGATTTGGTAATCGCTTTGGCGCTGGCTTGCTGGCGCGCGAGCGGTGGGGAGTTCGGGGAGAAGAATTATCCGATTTTCTAAGGCCCTGGAGATTTCAGGGCCCTGGGGGCTTCTGGCGTCAGAAATATTTCATATTCGTGAGGTCTTCGATCAACCCGGTTCCGGTTGGAGTCCAACCCAGCGTTTTGCGCGTCCACTCGCTCGAAGCCGGCATGTCTAGCCCGGCGAAGTGAGCAAACCATCCGAAGTGGTCGGCAGCCTTCTCTGGATCAATCGATACCACCGGCATCCTCAGCCCTTTGCCGAGCGTCTCCGCGATCTCGCGCAGCGCCACGCCTTCTTCCTGCACCGCGTGATACACCGTCACGCCCGGTCCCGTCTGCTCTACCGCGAGACGGTACAGGTGCGCTACGTCTTTCAACGGAGCCGCGGCCCAGCGGTTCGCGCCATCGGCGACGTATGCCGAAATGCCTTTATCGCGGGCGATTTGGGTCAGAAACGTTACGAGCCCTTGCTTGCGCGTGTCATGTATTTGCGACAGGCGTACGATCGCAACCCGCACACCTCGCTCGGCTACGGCCCTTGCTGTCTGTTCCGGCTGGCGCGGTATGGCGGGCGACATCGCGGGCGGATCGATTTCCGTGCGGAGGTGCCCCGGTCCGCCGTTTGCCATTCCGGTTCCGGAGGTGACAACCAGCAGCTTGCCGGGTTCCAGGACGGAACCAAGTGCTTCAATCGCTTTGCGCTCATCTTCCGCGCTCTGCGCGAATTTGGAGAAATCGTGGTTGAACGCCAGGTTTACAACGGCGTCCCTGCCGGTCGCTCCGCTGCGCAGGCTATCCAGGTCTTCGAGAGTGCCGCGATGCACCTCGGCCCCTGCTGCCTTCAACTGTTCGGCGCCTTCGTCGCCACGAGTGAGGCCCCGCACCTGATGTCCTGCCTCGATTAATTCCTTTACCAGTTCTGTCCCGATGAATCCTGTCGCTCCGGTCACAAAAATTCGCATAATCTGTCCTCTCCTGTTCAAAGTGGAGACAATCTCCGCTTATTCAGATATACGGAGACTGTCTCCGGTTGCAGAATCTTTCTGCGACACTTACCGTATGCGGGAAAAGCAATCCTCGCCAGCATTGGCGGCACGCAAGACCCGCGCGGATGCAGAGCGCAACCGCGAGCGCATCCTGGAAATTGCCAAGCGGGCGTTCACGCGGCACGGCTCCGAAGCAACACTTGACGACATCGCGAGCAAAGCTGGAGTAGGCCCGGGTACGCTTTATCGTCACTTTCCCACGCGCGATGCCTTGATCGAAGCCGTTTACCGGAGCGAAGTCGAGAAGCTAACAGCGGCCGGGCAGCGGTTTGCTGATACGATGCCGCCTCTCCCGGCATTACGTGCGTGGATGCTTCTCTTTATCGATCACGTTGCCAGCAAGAAGCTGATTCTTCCCGCCATGGACACGGTTGCGGGTGGATCGATGCGGCTTATCGAAGGCGCGCGCGGCGCCATTCACGGTGCGTTTGCTGCTTTGGTGCAAAGCGCGATCCGCAATGGCGATCTCCGCGCAGATACCGATTCGGGGGACTTTGTTCGCGCCTTGGTCGGTGTGTTTCACACGACTGCTGTGCCGGGATGGGAAGCGAGTGCGCGGCGTATTGTGGATATTCTAATTGCCGGCTCGCGTCCGGCGGAGTGAGCGGGTTTCTGCTACGAATTGTTCCTCGAATCAAGCTTATTAACTTTGCCGCAGGCCCAGATGGAAGGCAGTACCGGCTAAGATCCCGCAACTCTAACTAGATTT
>CAXSIG010000797.1:328-2615 GCA_964237255.1 uncultured Bryobacteraceae bacterium | reverse complement strand
GTTCGGAACCAGGATGCCTAATGCTTTGTCGGTTGCCGTAACAGCCGCAACGATTCTATCGAAAGCCTCCTGCAACTTGGGATGCTGCATCTCTCCCGGTACGCCGAGCGAAAGCGAAAGGTCATTGGGACCGATGAAAACGACATCGATTTCCGGCACGTCCAATATGGACGGCAACTGCTCCACGCTCAACGCCGTTTCCACTTGCGCCACCACCATGGTCTCCGCGTTCGACCGCGCGATGTGGTCCGCGATGCGGAACGGTTGAATCTGCCCGTAATTGGCGGCGCGTGTCGCAGCCAACCCGCGCGTCCCTAGCGGGGCATACTTGGCGGCCCGAGCGGCAAGGTGCGCATCGGCGCCGCTATTAATCATCGGCACCTGGACGCCATGCACGCCGGTATCAAGCACTTGTCCGATCAACCACGGCATGTTCGCAGGCACGCGCACAATCGAGGTCACGCCGGTCAATTCCGAGATCCGCGCCAACTGCTCGCATTCGCGGGGCGGCAGCGGGCTGTGTTCGCCGTCGAAGAGAAGGTAATCCCACCCCATGTAACCAAGCGCCTCGGCCAGACCCGGATCTCCATGGCGCATAAAGCACCCGATCACCGTTTCACCGGCCTTCAACTTCGCTTTCGTTTTATTGGTAGTCAGCCTACCCTCCAGCAGATGAGCTTCGGTTCCGTCATTTCTTCAATTGCATAGCGCGGTCCTTCGCGACCCAAGCCCGAATCTTTTGTCCCGCCGTACGGCATATGATCGGCGCGGAAAGTGGGAACGTCGTTGATCAGCACGCCGCCCACGCGAAGCTTGCGCGCGGCATGGAACGCGCGTTGTAAGTGTCGAGTGTAAATGCCGGCCTGCAATCCGTACGGCGTGTTGTTCACGCGGTCGATTGCGTCGTCGAGGCTTGAGTAGCGGTTCACCGCCACCATCGGTCCGAACAGCTCATTGCGCATGAACGTAGAGGTTTCGGGCACATCGGCCAGGACGCCGGGTCGAATGGTGGAGTTTGTTCGCGATCCTCCAGTCAGCACCTTGGCGCCCGCATGCACGGCTTCACTGGTCCACGTCTCCACACGGCGCGCCGCATCTTCACTGATCAATGAAGCGATCTGCGTGCTCTCTTCGCTCGGGTGGCCGACGCGCAGCTTCTCGACAGCCCCCGCCAGTTTGGAGCCGAACTCGGCCGCGACGCTTTCGTGAGCGTAGACGCGTTGCACGGAAATGCAGAGCTGCCCACTGTAGCCATACCCACCCTGGACGACGCGCGTTACGGCAGCATCCAGATCCGCATCCGGCTCAAGGATCACAGCGGAGTTGCCGCCGAGTTCGAGCGTCACTTTCTTCAAACCCGCTGCGGCGCGAATTGCCTTGCCGGTCGCGACGCTGCCCGTGAACGTGATCATGTCGATCTCGGGACATTCCACCAGGGCGCGTCCCACGGTTGATCCCGGGCCCGTAACCACGTTGTACGCTCCCGCAGGCGCACCGGCTTCTTGAACGATGTGCGCCAATAGCAGCGCGCTGAGCGGGGTCTGTTCCGCGGGTTTGTGAACCACCGCATTCCCACCTGCAAGCGCGGGTCCCAGCTTATGAAGAGCGAGATTGAGCGGAACGTTGAACGGCGTGATGATGCCGATCACTCCCACAGGTTGCCGAATCGTCATCGCCATACGGCCCGCGCCGATGGGAGCGCCGTCGATCGGAACTACTTCGCCATGCAGTTCGCGCGCGGCAATGGAAGAGGCAAGCAGCGTTTGCAGACTGCGGTCTACTTCCGTCCGAGCTTCGGTGATCGGCTTCCCTGTTTCCTGGCTAATAGCCGACGCAAATGCGGCGTGGTCCCGACGCAACAGTGCGGCGATGCGATCCAGCAGTTCGGCCCGTTCGTAATTGCTCCAGGTTTCCAGCTTGTTCGCAGCTTTGCGAGCGGCTTGCGCGGCACGATGAACAAGAGCGGGATCGCCGCGCGGGACATCCGTTACGGGCGAACCGTCGTACGGCAAACGGATGGTATCGGCATTTGGAGTAATCACCCATTCATCGCCAATGGGAAGCAGCACAGGCATAGCGTCTCGCCTGCAATTCTACGTCAACGCGATTACTTCGTGTACGCCTACGGAAGCGACTTCCGTCTTCACGATCCGGGAGGTTTGTTGGAATGGCACATCAACTCCAGCAACCAGCAATCGAACGTTACGGACGGTCCTGTTATCAGGTAGCGTGACTTGGACTTTCTGCGCAGGCAACGGAATCACTTCGCGAACCGGACCTTTCATCG
>CAXSIG010000797.1:0-318 GCA_964237255.1 uncultured Bryobacteraceae bacterium | reverse complement strand
GGATTTGTCAGGTTCACAAGATGGACCGTGAGCGAATCTTTCTGCGTCCAATACGCAACGTCCAAGAGACCAATCCCCTCCACCGTCAAAGGTTGCGGTTCATTCGCTGCCCAGAGAACGGCGTTGCGGAGCAGCTTGGCGTGATCGGCGTCCAGAACTTCCCAGAAGGTCCGGTCTAAGTCGAACGGGAAATAAACCACGCGGCCCTTTCCCACCTGGCGCAGGAATACGCCGGCCTCTTTCGTTTTGGTTGGTCGAGGGAATACCGCTTCCATCGGAAGATCGGGGTAAGTGGGAACCACGGTCAGCGGCGATGCA
>CAXSIG010000796.1:974-2619 GCA_964237255.1 uncultured Bryobacteraceae bacterium | reverse complement strand
AAAGGGCGATCTCCTCGATGTCACTTTTCACCATGTCGAGCAGGTCCTCAGCCTACGCCACAGTAAGTTTGAGACAAAATGCTGGCGGGCGGTTGAGTCCGGCGGACAACTGCTCATCGAGGCATTACCGGCCCAAACTGTCGCTTACCGTTTCCCTGTCACCCCCCCAGGCAAGTACGTCCTTCCCAGCGGCGCCGCCACGATCCACGTGGAACTGAAACCTGCGGTAAACGTATATAATGACAGTGGGCAACAGGTGGACTGGGCGCTAATTTCCGGCTCGTTGGAGCTCAGGAATTGGCGACCGGGAGATCGCTTCCGTCCGGCGGGACACCGAACATCCCGCAAGCTGAAGCACTTTTTCCAGGAAGCCGGTATTCCTTTGTGGGAACGTGCGGCATGGCCGGTAATCACTTGCGAAAATTCAGTTTTGTGGACGCGGCGCCAAGGTGTGGCTGCGGACTTCGCTCCAACCAGCGAGACGAAACAGGTTTTGACAATCCGGGAGACGGTTGCCGAATCGACGAATCAGAACGCGTCGGTGTGACGTCTATCTGGTATACGGTGTGTGTGAACGGCGCTGAACTCTGGCGCGGAGGCTTTAGTGAATTCTAATATCAAAACGATCATTTTCTGGGCAGTTCTAATTTGCGTGGCGGTAGTGCTATGGGCGGTAGTTCGCAACAACCATGGCCGGCCGGAAAAGTCGATCGCGTTTACCGATTTCATCAAACAGGTAGACGACAATAACGTCAAAAACATAAATATTACCGGGAATGAGGTAAAGGGCGACTTCCTCAACGAACAGGCTTCGTTTCGTACTCTGAAACCACCGAACTATCCCGATTTTTACAAGATGCTCCTCGATAAGAAGATCCCTTTCGAGGAAAAAGACACCGGCGGCCTAAGCCTGGTTTCGATTCTCGTAAACACTTCTCCCTTCATTCTTCTTCTCGCATTCTGGATTTTCATGATGCGGCAAATGCAGAGCGGCGGAAACAAAGCTCTCAGTTTCGGCAAGAGCCGCGCGCGGCTTCATTCCACGCAGCAGAAAAAGGTGACGTTTAAGGACGTTGCCGGTGTGGAGGAAGCGAAGGAAGAACTCCAGGAAATTATCGAGTTCCTCCGCGAACCGCAAAAGTTCCAGAAACTGGGTGGCCGCATTCCGAAGGGTGTGCTCCTGATCGGCTCTCCTGGAACCGGCAAAACGCTTCTTGCCCGCGCTATCGCCGGGGAAGCGAGCGTTCCCTTTTTCTCTATCTCCGGTTCCGACTTTGTCGAAATGTTCGTAGGCGTGGGTGCTAGCCGCGTTCGCGACCTCTTCGAACAAGGCAAGAAGAACGCGCCATGCATCGTCTTTATCGATGAAATTGACGCCGTCGGACGTCACCGCGGCGCTGGCCTAGGCGGCGGACACGATGAGCGTGAGCAAACCCTGAACCAGTTGCTCGTCGAGATGGACGGCTTCGAAAGCAATGAAGGCGTTATTCTCGTTGCTGCCACCAATCGTCCCGACGTTCTCGATCCCGCGCTCCTCCGCCCCGGCCGTTTTGATCGGCGCGTGGTAGTTGGCCGTCCCGATATCCTGGGCCGTGAAGCGATCCTGAAAGTTCACACCAAGAAGATTCCGCTTGGTGATGATGTC
>CAXSIG010000796.1:0-964 GCA_964237255.1 uncultured Bryobacteraceae bacterium | reverse complement strand
ATCCTGGCTCGTGGTTGCCCCGGGCTAGCCGGCGCTGATCTCGCAAACCTGGTCAATGAAGCAGCTCTGAACGCGGCGCGCCAGAACCGCAAAGTTGTGATGATGATCGATTTCGAACTGGCCAAAGACAAAGTCTTAATGGGCGCGGAACGCAAGTCGATGATCCTCAGCGACGCGGAAAAACGCAATACCGCTTACCACGAAGCTGGTCATGCGCTGGTTGCCGTTCTGCTCCCGCATGCCGATCCGCTCCACAAGGTTTCGATCATTCCTCGCGGTATGGCGCTTGGCGTAACCATGCAGCTGCCGATTGATGACAAGCATTCCTACAGCAAAGACTATTTGGAAGATCAGCTCGCTATCTTGATGTCGGGCCGCATCGCGGAAGAGATGTTCATGAAACACATCACGACCGGTGCAGGCAACGATATCGAGCGCGCCACCGAAATGGCTCGCAAGATGGTTTGCGAATGGGGCATGAGCGAACTCGGTCCGCTAAGCTTCGGCAAGAAGGAAGAGCAAATCTTCCTGGGTCGCGAGATTTCACAACATCGCGATTACAGCGAAGAAACCGCCATCCGGATTGACGAGCAGGTGAAGAAACTTGTCCAGCGCGGCTATGATCGCGCTTACGCCGTTGTGAGCGAACGCTCGGCCGCTATGGTCCAAATCGCGGAAGCGCTTCTTGAGCGTGAAATCCTGGACGGAGCGGAAGTGCGGCTGTTGATTGATGGACATACGCTTCCGCCCGTTCCCGTGGTCAATAAGCCGAACGACAAAGATTCCGATACCCAGCAGGTAATCCGCCCTGAAGGTGGTCGTCGGGTACCGAATCTCGCGGATGGCGAACGACCGCAAACGGCTTAGTTTCGGTTTTTGAGCGAAAAGGCGGACCTTACGGGGTCCGCTTTTTTTATTAGTGTCGTATCAACACCGGGCATGGCGTTAGATCGCGCGTGATCCC
>CAXSIG010000795.1:0-2619 GCA_964237255.1 uncultured Bryobacteraceae bacterium | reverse complement strand
CTTGAAAGTTCCCTTTCCCGGAGTATAGGTCCTTCCGGCAAAAGTGAAGCTGCGAACATCATTTTCGCCTGCCGGCCGTTGGCTCGTAAGATTATCTGGCCGGAAAACTCGACCAATGGTTCGTCCGGCGCGATCAGAACGGAGTTGTATTTCTTCTGAACGTTTCCACGGTCGACGAAGCGCGCGACCTCCTCGAAAAACTACCGTTGGGCGAAGCGAAGCTCATGGAATTTGATCTCATTCCGTTGGGGCCGCTGAGCCCGCTAGGGCTCTTGATCCAAGATTCCCCAGCGCCTTCGAAATAGGGCCGCCTGCGTCCCGAGCGCAATCGACATCGGGCGGATTACGGGAATGTACACTATCTTCATGTCATCTCTCACCCGTTTCGTTCCTGCAATGTTCGTACTCGCGGCTTGCTTGTTGGCTGCCGACCTCAACGGCAAATGGACAGGCGTTCTAAAGAGCGGGAATGGCGATCTGGACACCACCCTGGTGTTCAAGGTCGATGGGGAAAAGCTCACTGGCACGGTAACCAATATGTACGGAGAAGAGCAGATTACCGAAGGATCCGTGAAAGGCGACGAGATCGCCTTCACCATTATTGCTGGCGGCGGACAATTCAAGCTTGTGTACAAAGGTAAGGTCGAGACAAATCAGATTCGTTTCAAAGTAACGGTGGGCGATTTCGGTGAATCGGAACTGATTGCAAAACGAAGCTGACGAACGGGTCCGCTTAGATTAGTCGAGATACTATCGACCGAGTTGCCGCGGCCCAGGTGTCCAGCAGCATAGGCGGGATTACCGCGCGCAAATCGTGCCGCGCTTGATCTGGGGACATCTCCTCGACTTGTAGCGATTGCCGATTACCTGGCCGATAGTAGACACCTGCTCCAATTGGGTCAGCGATTGAGGTCCAGTTAGAAAATACTCCGCTGCAACGTATCCGTCTTTACACAATGCATACGTGACCACCGCAGCAACATCACGCTCGTCAATTGGCGCTGTCCGAACGTTGAGATACGGCCAACGCACGACGCCTCCTGCGCGAATCTGCGGCGCCCACCAACGCTTGGCATTTCCGGCGAAGATGCCGGGCCGAATGAACATCCAGTTAAGCCCCGAGGTCTAAATCAGCCGCTCAATTCGCTCGGCCGTCGCTCGGACCGGATTCGTCTGCTGGAAACACAGTCTGGATGCCATCCAGGCAGGGAGCAAGCGTTCCAGGAAGCGTAAGATCTCCGCGCACAACCTCAACCTGTCGCGGGAAAGAATTACTTTCGGGGTTGCGCACCAACACGCGAAGTTGTGCGCCGGTGGTCATTAACTGGGAGAGAACGTGACTCCCCACATTTCCGGTAGCGCCAATGATAAGGATGCGACGCATAAGGAGGATTCTACAATTGCGGAGCTCACCTGCATTACTTCATGGTCTCTGCCATCCGAAAGCGATTGGCCAAGAAAAGAGCCGGAACATGTGTCGGGTCTGGCGCAAACATACTTGTGCAACGTTCCTTCGGTTCGAGAGCTGCCAAGTCTGGGCTGTGATAGAGTCGGCAGGAAGAAAACGGGAGCCGTTCGCCTGAAAAACAGCAGCAATTTCATCAGTCGAAGACGATTTACGCATTGGGCAGGGGCCTTCGCGGGAGGGGGCGTCGCCGCCGTTTCGAAGGCAGTCGCTCCACCGACTGCCACTGTTTCCCTTTTCGACGGCAAAACTCTTAAGGGTTGGGTTTTGCTCGAGAACACCGTTTACAGGGTTTCCCGGTACGATATTTCCGACCCTGCGATCTTCGTCGGAAAAATCGCGAAAAGCGCGGATCCTGTTTCTGGATTTCTCCGCAGCGCGATGACTAAGTCGCTCCAGAACGATCTGCCTACCTACTTAACAGGAAGTCCTCAGGCGAATGTGACACTGCCGGCGCTGGTGAACGAACTGAATCAATTGCTGACCGGGCCTTCGATTTACGAAGTTGCGCGATTCCAGGATGTTGCTCTCCGCCCGGAGACGAAGAGATTGCTGGCGCAGAATCTCCATGGACTGCCACTCGCTCATCTCAACAAACTTCTGCTGGAAGACGCTTTTCCAACTGACCTCGTCAGAAACTCGGCGGCCGGTTGGGTTGTGAAAGATGGAGCGATTGCCAGCACCGGAGCCGGTCGCGGTGTCATCTACACGGCAAAGGATTACTCACGTTACAGACTGACGCTGACGATGCGGCATGTCTCCGGCAATCCCGATCATCAGGCCTGCTTTCTCATCTTCTGTGCGCGACCGAAACCCGGTGAGATTCCGCTGGATGTTTTGGGCGGGATACAGTTTCAGCCGCCCAACGGCGGCCACTGGGACTACAGGCCATCAGTAAATGGCAGCGGCGGAGCGGAATTCACCTCGGTCAACAAGACTGCATTCGACCCGCATCAGTGGAGCCGCGTAGAGATGCTGGTGGACGCCGGCAAGGGTACGGCACGTATGGCGGTCGCTCAGCCAATCGGTAGCAAGTCTGTGGAGGTGGTTCGCTTCCACGATCCTGCTGCCGGCAAGATGGGACCGATCGCACTCCAAATGCACAACGCGGGACTGTTCGTTCAATCTAATGACATCTCCATAGAAGTGGACCC
>CAXSIG010000794.1:0-2621 GCA_964237255.1 uncultured Bryobacteraceae bacterium | reverse complement strand
GTTCATCGATGGCGCTACAGCATGCCTATCAATCCATATCCCGAGCAGTTTTTGCGGGTAGACAGCCGAGCCCCGATTGTTTTCGCGGGAGACGCTTTCAACGGTCCGCGTGTCGAGGGCGCCGCTCTTTCGGGAATGGCCGCGGCGGAGAGCTTGTTAGCATCGTGATATGACCGCCGGACCGAACGCGATCGACCACATCGCCGTCCCTGTTACGGACGTAGCCGCGGCAGTCGATTGGTACAAAAGTACCTTCGATTGCACGGTGGATTATCAGGATGACACCTGGGCGTTGCTCGGATTTTCCAATATCCGCCTCGCGCTGGTCATCCCGCAGCAACATCCGGCGCACATCGGTTTCGTCCACCCGCATGCCGAACAGTTCGGCGCGCTGAAGCTGCATCGCGATGGGACGCGGTCCTGCTATATCAGCGACCCTGCAGGCAACTCGGTAGAAGTGCTAGCGGCAGATAGCATGCCGGTTAGGGCTTGAGCGATCCGGTCACCATAATCGGAGCGGGACTTGCGGGCTTAAGTTGCGCGCGGGAGTTGAAAGCGAACGGCATTGAATCCGTAATCTTCGAAGTTTCCGATGGGATTGGCGGCCGGGTCCGCACCGATGACTACCAAGGCTTTCTTCTCGACCGAGGCTTTCAAGTGCTGCTTACGGCGTACCCGGAATGTCGCCGGCTACTGGATTACGACGCGTTAAAGCTCAAGCCCTTCTACCCCGGAGCGATGGTTCGTTTCGGAGGCAAATTCCATCACTTGGCCGACCCTTGGCGCCACCCAGCCGATGCAGTCTCCTCATTGGGCTCGCCAGTCGGAACCTTTACGGACAAGCTACGTATCGCGTCACTTAGAACATCGGTAACAAGCGTTGCTCTGGCCGACATCTTCAATCGGCCGGAGACGACCACCGCGGCTTGTTTGGCCAAATACGGCTTTAGCGACAAGATGGTGGATCGCTTCTTTCGTCCTTTCTTCGGCGGTATCTTTCTCGAACGCGAACTGACTACCTCCAGCCGCTTGTTCGAGTTCATCTTCCGCATGTTCTCGGAGGGCGATACCGCCGTACCATCGCACGGTATGCAGGCAATCCCACTGCAGCTTGGACATGAACTGGATGTGCGGCTCAACTCGCCCATGACCGAACTGCCCAGTGGACAGGTCGTCATCGCCACCGACGAACCGAGCGCTTCCCGGCTATTGGGCAACCCTGTTTCCGAAGAGTCCCGTTCTGTTTACTGCTCCTATTTCGCAGCGGAGGAGCCCCCGATCTCCGACGCGATTCTGATCCTGAATGGAGACGGCGCGGGCCCTGTCAACAACTGCACCGTGATGAGCGCTGTGGCACCGAGCTATGCGCCACCGGGCGCGGCCTTGATCTCAGTTTCCACGCTCATGCCGACGGCCGAGGAGGACATCGTCGTTCAACTTCGCGATTGGTTCGGAATCGGAGTTAACCGTTGGCAACATCTGCGCACGTATTCAATCCCTTATGCGCAGCCGGTGCAAACCACCTATCAGCCTCGGTCGCCGGTGGTTCGTCCCGGCGTATATCGATGCGGGGATTACTGCGAAAGCGCGTCGCTCGACGGAGCGCTTGCATCCGGCCGACGTGCCGCGACCGACTTGATCGCCTCCAACTCGGATCGCAGCAGCCGGTAGGGCAACCAGTCGGACGAGCGCTTTGCTCCGAAGCGTTCATAAAAGTCGATGGCGAGTTGGTTCCAATCGAGCACACTCCACTCCATGCGACCGCACCCTCGCTGGCAGGCTTCGTCCGCCATGGTTTGGAAAAGCGCCGCGCCTACACCTCGGCCCCGGAAGTCGGGAAGCACGAACAGGTCTTCCAGATAGAGCGTAGGCAGCGCGAGAAATGTAGAGTACGTCTCGAAAAAGAATGTGTAACCAACCGCTTCGCCATCCAGTTCGGCGAGGAACGACTCTACTTTCGGGCGATCGGAAAAGAGGTCGCGCAACAAGCGGGTCTGCGCAGCTTCGTCAGGTGGAGTGAGCTTTTCGTAGTCGGCCAAAGCAACGATCAAGCCAAGCAGCGCCGGGCCATCGTCGGGCTGCGTTTTGCGAACCCTGACCATCAGGCGGCTGCCTCCAGGGTGCTATGGCGGCGGCCGAAAAGCATGTAAACCGCAAGGCCGATGATCAGCCACACGAAGAAACGAACCCAGGTAATTAGCGGGAGCCCCATCATCAGGACAAGGCAGCAGACAATCGAGAGAATTGGAACAAGAGGAACCAGCGGAACGCGGAAGCTGCGCGGGCGGTCGGGCTGTTTTTTGCGCAGCACGATTACTCCGACGGAAACAAGGACAAAGGCGAATAGCGTGCCGATATTCGAAAGGTCGGCAAAGGTATCGATATCCCAGAGCCCTGCCGGACGAAGCCCGCGATCCACGTGCTGATGTACGGCGTTTGGTACGCGCGATGGACGCGGGAAAACATGCGCGGCAGAAGTCCATCGCGGGACATGGCGAACCATACACGCGCTTGGCCGTATTGATAGACCAGCAGCGATGAGATCATGCCGATGAGCGCCCCGAAGGTCACGATGATTCGGAGGTGGTTGTAGCCGAGAGCTTTCAAGGCATCGGCGACGG
>CAXSIG010000793.1:0-2626 GCA_964237255.1 uncultured Bryobacteraceae bacterium | reverse complement strand
GCACCCATACCCGCGATTGCCGTGCCATCTTCGCGAAGCGCAACGCCCCGCTCGAGACCGACCTCCTCGAATTGCCCGTTCCGCAGATTGTGGAACAAGAAGCTGCGCACCGAGTCGTTGGCGACGTAGATATCCGGAAAGCCATCGCCATCCGCATCCCCAAACACCACGCCCATCGCTTTTCCGAAGTGGCGCGCTATTCCCGATGTTTGCGAAACATCGGTAAACGTACCATCACGGTTGTTATGAAACAGCTGGTTTGAAACACCTTGATATGCGTTCGGATGACAGTAGAAGCGCTGCTCCGGCATGCCACAACGAATTTCGTGCTCGCTGTCCCACGGAACATAGTTTGAGACAAACAGGTCCAACCAGCCGTCCTTGTCGTAATCGAACCAGCCAGCCGAGATTGACCAGTCGTGCTTCCCGTTTGCGATGCGCGCTTTGGTTGTGACTTCAGCAAAACGGCCATTCCCGAGATTGCGATACAGAACATTTCGATTGACCCCGGTGACGAAAAGGTCCGTCCAGCCGTCATTGTCGAAATCGGCAGCGGCTACGGCCAACGAGTAACCGACGCCCAACAAGCCAGTTTGCTCCGTAACGTCCGTAAACGTCATATCGCAATTGTTGCGGAAGAGACGATTGTGGAACGCGGGCGCCGTCTTTGTGAGAGACGGTATTGCCGCGCCGTTTGCGAAGAAAATGTCGGTGCATCCGTCGTTGTTGTAGTCGAACGCGGCCACTCCGCCGCCGGTGAGTTCAATTTGATGGAACGCGCCCGTGGCTCCGGTCTCCAACCGGAAAGTAAGACCCGATTTAGCGGCTACTTCTTCGAAGCGAATCGCTGCGTCGGCCTATGTTACACCCAACAGTGCCGCGACGATCGCTCCGGTAAGACTCACACCTCATTAGAACTCTCAATTCGGTTTCAATCTGGATGAGGGATTGATTCTCCGGTAGCGCTCGAGAATCGTGTTCGCTTCCGGCCCTGAGCGAATCTGCAGCAAATTGAGGACGGCCTGTTCAATTGCCGGGTTCACGATCAGCGCGCGTTCCCACAATTTTGCCGCCTCTTCGAATTGGCCGTTTTTGGCGAGTAGCGATCCTAAATTGACCAACGCCGCAGGCTCCGCGGGGTTGTCGCGCAACACGGAGGCGTAAAGTTTTGCAGCGCGCGCAGGCTCGGGTTCGGAAGCGGCGAGTCGCAGTCGCACTGGCCAATCTTGGGCCTCGGCGCGTAACAGATATTCCCGCGCTCGATTGTCGCCTAATTCCGCCAATGCCAAACCTAAGGAGCGGTCGTCCGCACGGCCGAAGAACGGACGGAGATCGGTATTGGCCGGGGCTGTAGACGCTTTCGCGGTTTTTGGAATGCTGTGATCGGTAAACACACCGTGGATCGCGTCGGCGGCCGAAGCTTTTGGCATGTGGCACGTGGCGCAGCGCTCGGTCTGCCGATGCGCGTCGGTGTGACACGAAATGCAAGTGGCCTGGGTCTTATCCTCGTTCGTATGGGTTTCGTGACAGGAACCGCACCAAAGCTTGTCGACGGATGCAATCTTGCACGCGCTCGACTGCAGCTTTTCCAAGTGACTGGTCACTTTGAAATCTCCGCGACCTGAACTTTTCACGTAGTAGGTAGCAAAATCGGACAACCGGTCGCCGGCACGAAAATCGGCAAAGCGTTTTCCCGGCTTTTCGATTCGCGCTTCCCCGGTAAGATGACATTGGCCGCAAACGGAATCGCGACGCTCCGATTCTAATTTTGCGGGGTTCACCATCCGAACATGAGCCGGGTCGCGCGCATGTTCGCTCCCCGCCCCATGACACCGCTCGCACGATACGCCGCCCTCAAGAAATGGGGGATCGCCATACCGGTTCTGAGTCCGGAGAACGGGCCGGACCTGGCTGCTATGGCACAGCAGACAACTGGTTTCGAGAGGGCGCGTGAGATTAATATCGCGGTCATGCTCGTAACCCGGTGAGGCATCCCAAGCTTGCTTCGCGCTGTACCAGGTAACCGGGATTTCGAAAAGATAGCCATCGATTTGCCGCGCATAGCTGCGCCCCGATGTTTTCGATCCGATGAAATAGTCAATGGACGAGGATCCGCCCGGAAACCAGAGCGTCTTATCCTGAATGCGAAACTTCCGTCCGGCGGCGGCGAAGGTTACTGACGGCAGCGAATCCACGTGTCCGCTGGAGCGGGCCATCGGAGTTCGCATGTATGTCTCATAGATGGCGGCATGGCAAGGCTGGCATGCGCGACTCCCCAGCAAGACGGCGGTAGTCGCTAATAGCACCGATCAAAGTGTATCGCTGAGCAGGTAAGCAGCTATGACGGGACAGCCAACGCTTAGACGATTTCCGAGGGATTACCGGCCGGGCCACGGAGCCTGTTCGGGCGTGCGCGCACCTTCTCGTACGACATACAGCCGGTTCGCTTGCAACTTTGGAAACGACTGCTTAGCGCCACCTGGCCACCAGACATCGACGTCGGCTGTCTCCGCTTTTCCCAAGCCGAAGTGCAGGCGGGGGTCGTTCACAGAGAAGTAACTCGATTGGCTGATTACCTCCTGCATCTGCCGCTTTTCCCCATAACGGGCCAGTACGCGCGCGCCAA
>CAXSIG010000792.1:0-2626 GCA_964237255.1 uncultured Bryobacteraceae bacterium | reverse complement strand
TCAATCAGTTCAGTGGCGCGGGACTGAACTTTGCAAACCCGTACTCAGGCCATACAGTACCGGGCGCCAACACGTTTGTTTCGCCCTCGACAGTTTTCGCGCTTGATCCCACGGCGCGTGCTCCTTACAGTCACAATTGGAATTTTGGAATACAGCACTCGCTGTTTAATAACTATCGAATCGAGGCGCGTTATGTCGGTTCGAAAGGCACTCACCTGCCACGCAACATTGAGGCGAACCCAGCCGTTTTCGGTCCCGGCGCCACGTCGCAAAATGCCGACCAACGTCGCGTTTACGCGGGCTGCCCATCAAACGGGGGCGCCTGCACGTTCTCCACCGTCGCAGAACTTGCCAACATTACCAACTCCACCTACCAAGCAGCCCAACTCAGCGTTTCCAGACGATACGCGACCGGCTTAAGCTTCAATGTCTCCTGGTGGTACTCGAAAACCCTGGACTACCTATCGTCGCTGAATCTGGCTGGCGCATCGTCACAGCCTTCAGCGGGCGCGAACGATCTGGCGCAAAATCCCTTCGACCTTGCCGCGGAACATGGCCCATCGCTCTTCGATGCAAAATACCGGTTAGTCGCGAGCGGGTCGTGGGAGCCTCGCATCCCGAAAGATGCGCCAGGTGCAGCCCGGCGGATTTTGGACGGGTGGCAACTGAATCTGATCGCCACACATAACTCGCCAACTCCCTTTACCGTCTACGATTCGACGAACGTTTCTTTGCAGGCCAACAGTCCACCCATTTCGGGTATTCCGGCCAGCCGTCCGAATCTGATCGGAGATCCCAACAACGGTCCGCATACTGTCGAGCAATGGCTCAACGCATCCGCTTTCCAGCGCTTGGATCCCGTAACGCAGGCAGGTCAATTCGGCAACGCGGGCCGAAACATCGCAAGGGGACCCGCATTTACCGATGTCGATTTGTCTCTTATTCGAAGCTTCCGGTTAAGTGAGGCAATGCGGTTGCAAGCGCGTGCCGAGTCGTTTAACGTTGCCAATCACGCGAATCTCGGTTTGCCTATCGGAGACTTGAATTCGCCCAATTTTGGACGGATACTCTCCTCCGGAGCCCCGCGATTGATACAGTTTGCTCTCAAGCTGACTTATTGAAGACGCTATTGACCTTGCGCGTTGGCCAAGCACGCCCGAGTTAATCACCTTTCGATCGCCCACTTTCACGGCGAGCCATGTGTTTTCGGGACCAGTCACACAAGGGTTCCAAGACCGATCTGAGAGTCAGGCCGTGTCGCGTTAGCGAATATTCCACCCTTGGTGGGATTTCCGGGAAGACCTTGCGATGTACGATTTCGTCGGCTTCCAACTCGCGTAACTGCTGGATCAACATCTTCTCGGAAATAGGAGCCAAGGCCCGGCGGAGCTCTCCATAGCGATGGGTCCGCTCAAGCAACTTGTACACGATTACGCACTTCCAGCGGCCCCCGATGACACTCATTGCTCCCTGAACGGGGAAGTCTGTTTTTGCACGACTCGCCATGAAAAAGCTTACCAAACGGTGAGTACTTACCGAATTGTGAGTACTTGTCTTTCTGTCCGGTATATGACACGGTTGTGATGACCGCGGGACCAGAGATCCGGCTCGCATCGGTCAAAGGAACCCATGATGTATTTCGCTGTGATCTGTTTCGACCGGCCCGGAACCTCAATGTTACGCACGAAAACGGCCGCGGCACATCTGCGTTACCTGGTCCAGAATGCGTCGCGAGTTCATACAGGCGGGCCGTTACTTGACCCGAATGAGGGCGCAATGATCGGTTCGCTTTACGTCGTGAAAGTTGAAAACTATGAGGCCGCGCGCCAGTTCATCGAGGGCGAGCCGCTCAACCAGGCTGGACTTTTCGAATCGATTATCATTCGCGGATGGACGCAGATGCAACCGGAAATCGAGCCGGGTGCAAATGAGGCCACGGCGCAGGAGTTTGATCGTCTCGAGAAGGCGAGCGGCGCATGACGGCGTTTCATAAATCCTACGCGAACGTAAAGCTAGGTCAGATTCACTATGCCGAGGCCGGCGAGGGACCGCCTTTGCTACTGATCGGCGAAACGCCGCGTGGCCATCGATTTTTTCACAAGTTGATGCCGCTGCTTGCGCGACATGTCAGGGCGATCGCCATTGACTTGCCGGGACTCGGAAATTCACATTCGTTGCCCGACCCCATGTCCGTGCCCGCAATTGCCGAATGCCTGATTGACTTCCTCGACGCTATTGACCTCGCCAAGGCCGATGTGTTCGGCATGCACACAGGCGACAAAGTGGCGACAGCCCTGGCTGCCGACTTTCCTGACCGCGTCCATCGCTTCATCATCGCGGGCCAGACGCATAGTCTGATCCCGGAGATGGAGAAGCGGAATGCGGCATTGGCACCGTCTTTCCTGCGCTATCATGCCGCGAAAGACGAACTGACTGATGACGCGGAACGGAGGATGCGCGACTGGCTGGCTGCAAAGCTCACGCTAGACGCGACGTGGTGGCCAGAAAAGGTAGTCAGTGCAGAGTCGGCCGCCCCCGATTTATTTGCGTTGAGCGAAGCTCAGTCGATCGACTTCCTGCTCGGGTGGAAAAGCGCTGTTCCGATCTACAAGGCCGTATTTGACTA
>CAXSIG010000791.1:0-2633 GCA_964237255.1 uncultured Bryobacteraceae bacterium | reverse complement strand
GTCTTGCGACGCATGTTCAAGCTGTTGGTCGAATGGGGACGGGTTAGCACCAACCTGCCGAAAGTGCGATTACTGGCTGGCGAGAACCGCCGGGAACGCGTTGTGACGCCTACCGAAGAAAAGCTATACCTCGACGCGGCCGGACCGCTCCTGAGCGATTTGGCGACGTTGATGCTGGAGTGCGGACTGCGACCCGACGAAGCGCACCGGCTGAAGCGCACTCAATCCCGGAATGCGTCAATAGAGATTCACACCGGTAAGACGGGCGGCGCCAGGCGAAGCGTTCCCGCATCGCCTAGGGCGCAAACTGTCCTAGAGCGACGGGCGCTTGCAAGCGATACGGAGTGGATGTTCCCCGCACCGACAAAGAGCGGACACATTGACGGAAGCAGCGTTAGGAAACAGCACGCCGCGGCGTTGAAAGCTTCGGGAGTGACGCCGTTCGTAATCTACACCCTGCGGCATACCTGCCTTACGCGATGGGCGGAGTCGGGGATGGACGTTTTCACGTTGAAACGATTGGCCGGACACACCAGCATTGCGACTTCAGAACGATACGTCCATATGAGCGATCAGCACTCGCGGATTGCCATGCAAAAGGTTTGGGAAGGCTCGGAGTACTACCAGAATCCCCCACGGCCCATAAAAACTGCCGTTCAGTAATTAGCGTAAGTCCTTTAGGATGTGGTGACTCGGGCGGGGCTCGAACCCGCGACCCTTTGATTAAAAGTCAAATGCTCTACCGGCTGAGCTACCGAGTCGATTCGAAAGGAGAACTCCTTTATCTTAACAGCATCAAGGTTTTCGAATCGGCGTTGCCAGCCACCATTTGCTTCTCTTACGGATCTCTCACGTCGGCCATTCGGGCCGCTGTACACGGTTACCAGTCCACGACCGATCCATCATCGGCATCGTACTCTTCCCTGTTCTTCCAATCGTGGTCGATCTTGTCTGCCATCGCGTGTTCATCAAGCTCGATACCGAGCCCGGGGCCGGTCGGCAGATCCAAGTATCCGTTATGCACAGTGAACGGCTTCTTCAGATATCCCTCGCCTAACGACACCTGCTCCTGACATAGGAAATTGGGGATAGAGGCCGAGAGTTGCACACCAGCGGCGAGTGAGATGGGGCCTAGGGGATTGTGCGGCGCGATGTCGGCGTAATAAGCTTCCGCCATGCCGGCGATCAAACGCACTTCAGTAATGCCGCCGGCGTGGCACATATCGGGCTGCAGAACGACGGCCGCTCTCTTTTCCAGAACCTCACGGAAGCCCCACTTGGTGAAGACTCGCTCGCCGGTTGCGATGGGTAAATACGTGCCGCGGGCGATCTCCGCCATCACATCGTGGTTCTGCGCCTGGCACGGCTCTTCGACGAACATCGGCTGGTACGGTTCCAAAGCTTTGATCAGCAACTTTGCGGTCGCCGGGCTAATAGCGCCATGGAAGTCGATCGCGAGATCGACGTCGTTGCCGACCGTTTTGCGAAGTTCGGCGAACTTCTCCGCTGCGTATTGAACGGCGGCCGGCGTTTCGATGTATCGCGCCGGACGCCGTTTGGCTGGTCCCGTCTTGAACGCGGTGAAGCCGTTCGTCATCGCGGTCTTCATTGCCTCCGGCGTACTCGCATGGGCATAGACACGGACGCGGTCTCTGGTTGGACCGCCCAATAATTCATAGACCGGCACGCCGAGCGCTTTGCCTTTGATATCCCAAAGCGCCTGGTCGATGCCGCTAAGCGCGCTGGTCAAGATGGGGCCGCCTCGATAAAACGCGTGGCGATAGATGGCCTGCCAGTGGTGGGCAACGCGTCGCGGGTCTTTGCCGATCAGGTACGGTTCAATCTCCATCACGGCTTCGCGGCATGTCAGCGCGCGGCCTTCAGTAATAGGCTCGCCGTAGCCTACGATGCCCGCGTTGGTATGGACCTTCAAAAATAGCCAGCGCGGCTTTACCAGGAACATTTCCAGCTTGGTGATTTTCAAGTTGTCTTTTGGGGAAATGGGAGCGCTGCTCTTGACGCGTTCCTGGGCTTCGGTGACCGATAGCGGCCAAGCCGGCATATTGGAAGGCGCCGGCAATCGCGGCGCGACGGTTGAGACTCATGGGTGGCAGCATATCAAATCGTTAGCTCGATGACTTTGAACGGCAAATGGTAGGGTTTAAGGATGCAGGTCTCCCGTCGCCATCTCCTTCTCGCGGCCGCATATAGTACAGGCGAAAAGCAGACATCCCTGCAAGACGTAACGCATTACAACAACTACTACGAATTCGGTACCCGGAAGGACCAGCCCGCGCAACTCGCTCAAAAGCTGGTGACTTCGCCGTGGACGGTGTCCGTGGAAGGCGAGTGCGAGAATCGACGCAAGTGGGACATCGACGAACTGAGCAAGCTTGCGCCTCATGAGGAGCGGATTTATCGACATCGATGCGTGGAGCGGTGGTCCATGGTGGTTCCTTGGAATGGCTTTCCTCTCGCCGAGTTGATCAAGAAAGCGGAGCCTACCAGAAAGGCGAAGTATGTGGCGTTTGAGAGCTTCTACGACCGGCGCATTATGCTGAACGAGTTTTCAGCCGGCATCGCTTTTCCGTATGTGGAAGGTTGGCGTATGGAGGAAGCGATGAATCCGTTGA
>CAXSIG010000790.1:0-2650 GCA_964237255.1 uncultured Bryobacteraceae bacterium | reverse complement strand
GGTGCTCCTGTCGCGGATCTTGGCGGTTCTGAGGCTAACCTCGGCTTCAACGGAGGAACAGGCGCGGATTCGGGCGGCACCGGCGTAGGTACGACGGCGCTCGATGCGATTGGTTCGGATGCTAATTTTGATTCCGGTGTTGCAGACCATCTCAAGGTCCGGCACAAGCTAAATCCGACCCGCTAACTCGCTGTCGGCCGCGGCGCTAGCGAGCGATGATATGAACTGCGGCTGCAGTTCCTTCTGTCGGCATAAATCGAACAGTCACACGTGCCTTGGGACGCAATGACCCTTCAATTTTAGTGGCAGGAGTAATATCAAACGTCCTCGTCGCCGCGGTATCTTTTCCGACACCTTTACGGTAAACAGTAATTTGATTTGAATTAAACGTAACAACCGTACCGGAGAAAAAATCACCGGTAGCTGATTCAGCGGTGGCTTGGTCTTGCGCGTGTGTTGTGGAGTGGAAAAGCGCCATAGCCAACGCGAAAAACATTGAACAGCAGCACTTCCGCACTCTTTCAGGTTAGTTCAAACTCGCCGTCCTTCCACCATTAAATCTTGTTCATTGCCTGTACTTTTATTGGGACCACGTACATCGGCAGATACGGTGCAGGGTAAAGAAATTGTAAAGGTAGTACCTTCGTCAATCTTACTTTGTACATCCACGTTTCCGCCGTGGGCTTTTACAATCCAGGAAACAAAACTAAGACCAAGGCCTAAACCTTTCTCCGGCGTCGCTCCAGCCCCGGCATCGGCGACACGATAGAAGCGGTCGAAAATGTGAGGCAGATGCTTCGCATCGATTCCCCGACCGGTGTCGCTTATCGTAAAAACAATCGAGTGCGGAACGCAGGTCAACTTGAGGGCGACAGTCCCGCTCGGCTGGGTAAACTTGAGAGCGTTGGATAACAGATTAGAAAGCATTCGCTCAATCTGAATGCGGTCGAGCGATGCGGGACACTGTTCCGGCGCCTCTATAACCAATTCAATTGAGGCACTCTCGGCCGGAATTTGGAACTGCTCACCGATCTCCTGCACCAGTTCGCTCACATCGAATTCCGTTCGCGCAATCACGACTTGTCCTGTCTCCGCCTGGGACAATAAAAGTAGAGACCGAACGATTTGCGTTAGCCTGTCGATGTCGCCAAGTGAATCCACAATTGCATCCCGATACTGCTCCTTCGTATCGGCAGTCATGAGGGCGCCCTCCAGTTGGCCACGGATGATCGTAATTGGTGTTCGCAGTTCGTAGGACACGTCCGTGGAAAATTGCCGGACCTGAACGAACGAAGCTTCCAGCCGATCGATCATCCGGTTGAACGTTTCGACCAGAAAATCCAGTTCGTCGCCTGCGCCGCGCGGAGGAATGCGATGGCTTAAGTCCGAGCCGCTGATCCGCTCAGCCGTTTTCGCAACCTGTAGGACGGGTAAAAGGCCGCGACCGGACAGAAACCATCCCACCCAACTTCCGCTTAATACGAGCAGAGGTACCAATCCAAGTGCGAGCCAATCGAACTGTCGAACAAGAGAATGGTCCTGTTCCAGGGAGCGACCTAAAGCAAAGTAGTATCGGGTGTTGGGCGGGGATTCATCGGTAATCAGACCCTTGCGAACCAAATATGGGTCACCCTTATCGTTTTTCACTTCGATCCACTTTCCGGGATCTGCGGCTTCTTTTCGGATTTCGGGCGCCGAGTTCAGCCCGAGCGTATCGAACTCGGCGGAATGCTGTATGACCGTGCCCTGCAGATCGGCAAGAAGAAATACTTTACGAAGCGTGGCTCCCACGGCATACTCATCGGGATCGTGTATGTCGACATACCAGTTGGGATTCCCATGTTCGATGCGCAAGTAACCCTTCGCGGTACCCCACTCCTGATCCAGAATGCCTCGGGCTTGGCGGTCGCAACTCGCGGCTAGAAATTGCCGAAATAGCACTGCCGAGCCAGCTGTCAGCAGCGCAAAAAACAAAGCATAACTGGCGGTAAGGCGGAACCGAAGACCTCGGACAGCCCACCGGCGCATGTCAGTAGGGCCGTTCGAACGGCGTTTCCGTTTGTGTCGGTACGGCCGGTTTGTCTACGCCCTCGATCATGTAGCCGATCCCTCGGACTGTTTGAATCAGCTTGGTCTGAAATTTGTCGTCGATCTTGCTTCGCAGATGCCGGATGTAAACATCGACAATATTCGTCAGGCCATCGTAGTCCAAATTCCACACATGTTCGACGATCATGGTGCGGCTCAATGGGCGGCCCTTATTGCGCATCATGTATTCCAGAATTCCGAACTCTTTCGGTGCCAAGTCGATTAGTTCCCCGTCCCGGGTGACTTTGCGGCGCATGACATCTAACTGCAGATCCGCTACCTGCAACTTTTCCGGCGCAGGTTGCCCGCGGCGCAACAAAGCTCGAACACGCGCGAGTAGTTCCACGAACGCAAAGGGCTTCGTGAGGTAATCGTCCGCGCCTTGCTCTAAGCCTTTCACGCGATCGTCGACAGCGCCACGCGCGCTCAAGATCAACACAGGCGGGCCGCCCTTCTTGGTTCGGATGCGTTCCAGGACCTTCAACCCATCCATATCCGGAAGCATCAGATCCAAAATGATGAGATCGTAATCGGTGCTGGTTGCCAGATGGACCGCGGTCGC
>CAXSIG010000789.1:0-2652 GCA_964237255.1 uncultured Bryobacteraceae bacterium | reverse complement strand
CCGGGAAGGACAGTACATCGGTTGCGTAGTCCTTGCCGCGAAATTGTGCGTTCAGACGTCGCAATTCGGAATCGGTCGTCAGGAGGCAGTGAAACTGGAGACTTGGCGCTACCACTTCGCGCAGTTTGGCGGCGAACGCTTCCAACCCGGCGCGGTCCAATTCCCGAGGGACGCGCCGAAACGTAAGGTAGGGGTCGTCAGGCACTTAATTGGCCTGGCGGAATTGCTGCGGCTTCCAGGTTCACGGGGTCGGAAAGCTTGAGAGACATTTGCCGTCCCGACGCTTCGTTGTGCTTTTCATAAGCCTTGACAATCCGCTGCACCAGGTTGTGACGCACCACGTCACGCTCATTGAAGTGAACGAAGCTGATGCCTTCCACTCCGTTCAAAACTTCGAACGCATCCAGCAGTCCGCTTCGTTTGCCTGATGGAAGATCGATCTGCGTGATATCGCCGTTCACCACCATCTTGGAATTAAAGCCCTGCCGCGTCAGGACCATTTTCATCTGTTCCGGCGTGGTGTTCTGGGCTTCGTCGAGGAGGATGAAGCAATCGTTCAGAGTCCGTCCGCGCATGAAGGCGAGCGGTGCTACTTCAATGGCGCTCTTCTCAATGAAGCGCTCGATCTTGTCGCTCTCCAGCATATCGTGCAGGGCGTCGTTCAAAGGACGAAGATACGGATCGATCTTTTCTTGCAGCGTGCCGGGAAGAAATCCTAACTTCTCCCCCGCTTCCACAGCGGGCCGGGTCAGAATAATCCGGCTAACACGTTTCGCAAGCAGCGCGGATACCGCCATCGCCACCGCGAGATAGGTCTTCCCCGTTCCCGCCGGACCCACACCAAACACCAAATCGTTCCGTTCGATGGCTTCCAGATAGCGCCGCTGATTGACCGTTTTCGGAGTCAGGATCTTCTTCCCAAAGCTGCGCTGGCGTCCGCTAGCCACCAAAGCGCTGAGCGACACGTCCGGATCTTCGGTGACCACCCGCAGGTAATTATTCAAATCGCCGTTCTCAAAGATCACGCCCTCTTTGGTGAGGAGCGCGTAATCCTGCAGGATGCTCTCCGCGCGTTTAACATTGGCAGCGTCGCCGTGAATCTCGATCGAATTATCGACCAGGTTGGTGCTGACTTTGAGGCCGCGTTCCAGGAGACGGATATTCTCATCGCGGGTACCGAACAGGTTCTCAATGCCTTTGGCGATTTGCACGCTGCTGCTTGTCATTTTGCTAGGGAAAGAACCTCCGGATGAAAGAAAGGTGAAGTTGGGGGCAATACGTGGCTAGGTAACTGGAAAACAGAACACCGCGAGTTGGCGGGGAGGCCGAGAACCATCCGACTTAAGTATAGCAACGTACACGGCTCACACGGCAAAGCTACGCAACCAGTTTGACTTTTTGTCGTTTCATGACGCGGAGAATGCGCCGAAAGCCCGCTTGGAAGTCAGGGAACAGATCGACATACTGAACCACGCGGCTGATCTGGGGCGGTACCGGGCAGCAATCGATTCGAACCGGTACCAGAAAGATTTGATCCAGCGGAACGCGCATGGCGCAATCCAGGGCGTACCGGATTTCGGCTTGAAAGCCACCTTTCTTCCGGGCTGAAAAACTGGAAAAACAGAGTACGACGTAGTCGGCAGTTTCCAGCGCGTCCTGAATGGCGCGCGGCCAGTTCTGTCCCGGCAATAGCTTCCGGCGGTCGAGCCATGGATTAAATCCGGCGTTTCCGAATGCGTCGTAAAGCCGGTCCGCGACGTGCGCGTCCTCATGGACATAGGCGATGAATACCGTGGGGCGATTCTTTCCTTCGAAAACGAAGCCATTCTTGTTGTCGGGCCGAAAGGTCCCTAGGCCATCGATCTCTATGACCGCACCGTTCTCGAGCGCTTCGCGAATCAGCCGTGCAATTACGCGTGGAGATGCTTTAGTCCCCCTTGTCATCGGGTCCCTTGCCGGATTTCGGATCGAACTGGAACTGCCAAGTTTCTCCCGGCTGGAATTGTCCCAACCCAGGCAAACTCGCCGGTTTTCCCTTGCGCAGGTTGGTCACAATTTTGTGAACCACATGATCCAACTGGTCCGCGGCTTCGGCGCGACTTACTCCCACCTTTCTAGCCAGCTTGCCGGCAAGCTGCGTTTTCCGCATCGTGTCCTCCGATATTCCTGATCACGACCAAGGAATTAGCATGGAGCAGCTGTCATCCTGGCTGTTGTCGCTGTGCTCAGGCCGCCGAAGTCGATGAATCTTATGACGCGAATAAATTATCGGGATTGGTGAACGGCCAACGCATCCACCACATGAAGCGTCCCGTTCTTTTGCTTGATGTCCGCTTTCGTGACCGTAGCGCCTTCCAGCACCAGCTTGCCGCCTTTGGCTGTGATGGTCACGGTATCTCCCGACATGCTTTTCAGTGAGACTGTGCCCTGGCCGGCTTTCAATATCTTCCGCAGGGTCTTCGACGTATAGTTCCCCGGCACAACCTGGCGGGTCAACAGGCGGACCATCGCGTCTTCACTTACAGGTGTTGCGTTCGCGAAAGCGGCGTTGACCGGCGCGAAAACGGTGTAAGGTCCAGCGCCTTTCAGGGTGTCGACCAGACGCGCCGCTTTGACACGTTTGATGAACTCGGTGTGGTCGGCGGACCTTTC
>CAXSIG010000788.1:0-2663 GCA_964237255.1 uncultured Bryobacteraceae bacterium | reverse complement strand
TCTCCCGGCGTCGGGCAGCCTGATGAGGCGTCACCCGTCTAGTTTCCCAGAGGATCGCCGGCAAACTCTACAAGTGGCACTCCGAGTGAACTGCGCGAACTGCCTTCTCCAAGCCACTACGCCGCACCACGATCGCGATCGTCAACTCACTGGAGCCCTGCGCAATCGCCATAATGTTCACGTTCTCCCGTGAGATCGCCGTAAAGATTCGTCCCGCCAACCCTTCGGTACCCCGCATTCCTTCACCCACCACAGCCAGCAACCCCACTTCGCGGTCGATGGTCAATGGGCTGACGTAGCCGTGAGCCAACTCCAGCGCTTCCACTGTGCGCGCAAGCTCGTCGTCACGTACCAGGAAACAGAAGCTCTGCCGATAGCTGGACGCCGAGATCATCAATAATTCCGGATTGTTTCGTGCCAGCGCTTCCATAGTCCTCGCCATGACGTGCACACCACTCAGCGCTGAATTGGCCGGCTCCACGGAGATCAACGCCACATCGCGCATAGAGGTAACGGCTCGGGCGCCTTGTTGTGCCGAAAGCTCCGGGACGATGCGGGTGCCGGGTTTTTCCGGAGCGAAGCTGTTCTTGCTCCAAACCGGAATGTGCTTTTCAACCAGCGGCGATAGCGTGCGCGGATGGAGCACCTTTGCTCCGTTGTAGGCCAGTTCCGCGGCCTCGCTGAAGCTTAGTTCGTCCAGGACGCGCGCTTCCGGGACAAGTCGCGGATCGGCGGTCATAATGCCGTCCACGTCCGTCCAGATCCACAGTTCCTCGGCATCGAGCGCCGCCGATAAAATGCTCGCCGAGAAATCCGAACCGCCGCGGCCCAGCGTTGTTACTCGCCCATCTACGGTTGCGCCGTTGAACCCGGTGCAGACCGGAACCTTACCCGCGCGGAGCACCGGCATCAAAGCTTCCGTTGCTTTGACCGTCGTTTTGTCTATGAAGGGTGATGCATTCCCGAAGACGCTATCGGTGACGATCAAGGTCGCCGAGTTTACCGTCACCGCCTTGTCGCGCAGAAAGCTCGCCAGCAGCATGGCAGACAGCCGTTCTCCGATAACCACAGCTTCATCGACGGAACGCGCGGGGCGATCGCCGAGCAGTAGCATGCCGCCGACAATCCGCTCAAACTCGGCAAGCAGATCTTCCACGGACTGTTCCGCGTCTTGCCCAAGTTCCAGTCCGTTCACGGCGTTCAAGTGCTTCGCACGCACTTTGGCGACGCACTCGGCCAAGCCCGCTGTGTCGTGCGCTTCGGCGTGCTTCATCGCTTCCAGTAGAAGGTCGGTAACTTTAGACATTGCCGACACCACAACAACAACGGGGCGCTTCTCAGCCTGAGCGAGCGCTAGTTCCGCGGCAACGCGAATCCGTTCGGCGGAACCCATGCTGGTGCCGCCGAACTTCATGACCAGTAAGCCGCTCAATGGTATCCCTTCCCATTCGCCGTCTTGGTTCGCACAATCTTGAGCAGCGCTTCCACCACCTGGTCCAGCGATAAATCGGTGGAATCCAGATAAACCGCATCGGGCGCTTGCGTGAGCGGGGCTTCCGCGCGTGTGCGGTCCCGTGTGTCGCGCTCCGCAATCTGCCGCGCGACATCCTTCACCTGGTCTCCCGCTCCGAGTTGGTCCACACGCCTACGGGTACGCTCCCCGGGATCGGCATCGAGAAATACTTTGACCTGGGCCTGCGGAAACACCACCGTGCCAATGTCCCGGCCTTCCATCACAACGTTTGCATTCTGCGCAATGGCCCGTTGCTTCGCCACCATCGCGCGGCGTACGCCGGGGATCTCGGCAACCTTTGAAGACGCTTGCGACACCTCGGGCGTCCGAATATCGCCAGTAATATCCTCTCCGTTCAGCGATACTTTATCCGGCTCCAGGCCGATTGCGGCCGCTTCGGCAAGTTGTTCCATGCGATGCATGTCCGTAACCACCAGACCCGAACGCATGGCCCACAACGCGACTGCGCGATACATCGCGCCCGTATCGATGTAAGTGAAGCCAAGCTGCGCGGCCAGCATTCGAGCGACGGTACTTTTTCCCGCGCCGGCCGGACCATCGATTGCGACTACGACACCCATGGAGACATAAGCTTCAGGTTGGCCGATTTGCGCGTTCCAGTGCAAGTGCTACTCTTCGATCAGAATGAACGGAAAGCGCGTCGCTTTATTCGTCGACAACCTGTATCAAGAGTTGGAAGTATGGTATCCGCTGCTTCGATTGCGCGAAGCGGGCTGCGAAGTTACCACGGTTGGCGCAACGGCAGGCGAGACATACAAGAGCAAGCTGGGTTACCCGGCAAAGGCGGATATCTCCTACGATTCCGCAAACGCTTCGGATTTTCACGGCTTGGTGGTGCCGGGAGGCTTTGCTCCGGACTATATTCGCCGGCATGAGAAAGCGCTCCGGTTTGTCTTTGACATGGACGCCGCGGACAAATTGGTGGCCGCTGTGTGCCACGGTCCGTGGGTGTTGTGTTCGGCCAACGTTTTAAGGAACCGTCATGCGACATCCTTCTTCGCCATAAAGGACGATGTCATCCATGCGGGAGCGATCTGGGAGGATTCGGAAGTTGTGGTGGACCGGAATCTGGTGACGTCTCGCAAGCCGGAGGATCTGCCGGCGTTCTGTCGAGCGTCGCTGGACGTCT
>CAXSIG010000787.1:714-2663 GCA_964237255.1 uncultured Bryobacteraceae bacterium | reverse complement strand
TCGAAGAAGGCTGGACCGAAATGGCGCGCCTAAAAGAACAGGGCAAGGTTCGCTACATCGGCGTTTCGAATTTCAATGCGGACCAAATGAAACGGGCGCATGCGATTGCACCGATTACATCCTTACAGCCGCCTTACTCTCTTATCTCACCGGAGATTGAGGAATCCATTCTGCCTTTCACGGGGCAGAACAATATCGGAGTCATCGTCTATTCACCCATGAAGTCCGGTTTGCTCAGTGGCTCTATGACCAAAAAGCGAATGGCAGCAATGCCCGACGACGATTTTCGCAAACGCGCGCTTGCCTTTCAGGAACCGAATCTGTCGAAGAATCTCCAGATTGCCGAGAGAATGGGCGAGGTAGCCAAGCGTCACGGCAGGACGACCGGTGAAGTGGCAATCGCGTGGACTTTGCGACGGCCCGAAGTAACCGCAGCCATTGTGGGGATGCGTTCCGCCAAGCAGGTAGACGGCGTTATCGGCGCGCTTGAGTTTCGCTTGACGCCCGAGGAGATCGCCGAGCTGGAAGCACTGCGGCAGTAACCGGCTGCGGTATTCCCGCCAACGATAACTGATAAAACACGTCACCGATTTTCGGATCGACGGTGATCACGCAACCGCCTGTACATTCGACGGGTTCGCCGAACGCTTCCACGTTGCCGCTGTAGATGTATCCGTAACGGAGAATGGTTCTGATTCCAGCGATTCGCGGTAAGTAGGGGATCGCCACGCCAAAGTTGGTTTCCGTATTCGAAAAGAGATAGGCGACGGTCTCGCCGGCATCCAGCGTTATGGTTTCTCCGTCTTGGTCGGGTTGCGACAGTGTGCGAATTCCCGTGTCGTTCACGCGATATCGAACCGATCCGAAACCATACTTGTACGGCGTGAAATCCACCGCAAGCTGGCGAGGACCGTCGGAGGCGTTCACGATCATCAACATTCGGCCCGCAGCCGCTTCTCGTACTGCCGTCACCAGCGTGTGGCCGTAAGCGGGACTATTTTTCGGGGTCGCCAGCAGGTACGGTTGCAGCACCTTGGTTAGGAGATTCGCTCCATAAGCCATAGCCTGCCAATTTTTGACTTCGCCGTAAAAGGGACCGGCTCCGGTCTGAATTCCTCCACCGCCTGGCCCCTGTTTTACAGCGGCATCATGGTCATAGTAGGTGGCGAACTGATACAGGCGAAGACCAACATTGCCCGCGGCGGCGGCTGTCATCATTCCGCTGGTTACCGCTTGCGGCACAATGCCGACATGCTGAATTTCGTCGACCGGGGGATTGAAGCCGTCCGTTCCCGCCGGAGAATTCTTGGTGTAATTCATGCCCGACATCCCCTGCAGCATCAATTGCGGCCGATCCAACTGCATGTAAGGTTGGCGGTCATAGAACGCAGTCAACATCGAATTCGTTACTTCGCGATTCCCTTCCCCGAACACATAGGTGCGGCGCTGTTGGTTGGTGTCCCAGTAATGCATAATCGCTCACGCTTCCTGGTCCCATCCAGTTCGCCTGGGCCGGTGTGAGGGCGATTCCAGCCGGCGGCCAACTAATCGGGAGGGGCAAACTTGCGGAACGAACCCAATTGGTGATGGTGGAAAGAGCGTCGTTCAAAACGGGTGGGGAGCACGGATTTCCGCCACAGGTAGTCTGTCGGGCAAACCATTGGAACTCCAGGTTGGAAGTGAAAGTTCCGGAAACCGGAGTGGCAGCCGCAAAAACGAAGCCAGAATCCGACACGTTGGTCATCGTATACGTCCGGCCGGCAGGTGTAGCAAGCTGCGTGTCTCCGGTCACCGAAAAGGTGAAGCCGTTTCCCACATTGTCGTGAAATTGGTTGCTTCCAATCTCCGGCCATACTGCCGTGCATTGCCCGGCTGTACAAGTGACCGATTGCCACGCGTGAGGAGCGCCGATTTTGCCCGGCGGGATCGGATTGGGTCCCCAGAATCCT
>CAXSIG010000787.1:0-704 GCA_964237255.1 uncultured Bryobacteraceae bacterium | reverse complement strand
AAATCGCAGCCCCACTTTCCGCCAGGCGCTGCACGGCATACTGGACTGCCTGCTTTCCATACGGCCAATTCAAGGTCCGCCAAGCCTCACTGCCAATGTTGCGCGCCACGTCGTCCCCCGTGGGAAGAACCGCAAATGCATTCGACTTAGCCCATGCCCAATCCGCGACGACTATGGCGTCAAAGCCGCGTTTCCAATCGGCGTAGGCAACGTTGATGTCGGAGACGTTCTGATAGAAGCCTCTGGCCAACGTGTTTACGGCCGCGCGCTTGACTTCGGGCAATAGCGTAGGATCGCGACGGACAAGTTCCGGCTCCAGAAGGAAAGGGGCGATTACAAATGTAGACTGTCCCTCCACGTAAGTGTTCGACATCCTCCCGTTGCCGATGAAATGCGGAAGGCCCGGAGTGGTTCTTACCCAAACACGAACTTTGGTGGAGCGATCGCCCTCCGTTAAAGTTACGGTGGTGAAGCCAAGCCCGGTGGCATTGAGAGTCCCTGTGGCGTCCACATCCGCTACCGCCTGGTTTGCGGAGGACCACTGGGGCGCCGTACACGGATCGGACTCCAAGTTGGTGTAAAGCCGCTTGCAGGTGAGTGCGACGGATTCTCCCGGCGCGGCGTACACATGCAACAAATTTGCCAGCGGCTCCATATAGGTACGGCCGTTGTCGAATTGCACCATTTGCGTAACGCCGGCCCGG
>CAXSIG010000786.1:0-2667 GCA_964237255.1 uncultured Bryobacteraceae bacterium | reverse complement strand
ATGCTTCCGTCCGCATCGATATCCGGCGTATCGCCGCGATCAAAGATGGAGACACGGTCGTCGGCAACCGGACGAAGGTGAAAGTCGTTAAGAACAAACTAGCCGCTCCCTTCCGCGAAGCCGAGTTCGATATCGTCTATGGCGAAGGAGTTTCGAAAGAGGGCGACTTGCTCGATTTGGGCGTGACACAGAGCATGATCGAAAAGAGCGGATCGTGGTACAGCTATAAGGGCGACCGGATCGGCCAGGGCAGGGAGAACGCTCGTCAATTCTTGAAAGATAATCCGGACATCCGAGACGGTATCGATGTCGAACTACGAAAAGCGCTTGGCTTGATTCGTACCGAGCCGCAGAACGGAACTCCGATGGAACCGCCGCCGCCTCCTCCGAGGCCAACGGCAGTACCACGACCGCGTCAGTAATCAACGCCAGTGTTTTAGCCTGGGCCAAAGTTCCGGCAAGGGGTGTTTCAGGCCATGACAAACGCGGATGCGGAAGCGTTCGTAGGACATAGCCAATGGATCGCCAACCTCAGGCCCGTCTGTAACAACGGTACAGTATCCTTCGCGGATTAGTCCTCCTCCGGCGTTTAACAGAATCAGGGTGGAGGGACTACTCCCTTGGCCCCAATACCAATATGTGTTGTGAGCGGAAAGCACGCGCGGCAGTCCGTAAAATTCGAGCGCGCCCGCTTCGCCGTAGTTGTCTGTATAAAATGCTGTATTCGGTTGCTCTTCGGGCGGGAGAGAAAAGTAGGTTGTTCTTGCAGCTTCCGCCATCTGAGGCCAGCCGAACTGGTCGCTAAAATACGGGGGAAGCGCAGAATCTTGTTTGCTCTCCGTCTTGTCGGGGGCTAATCCGAGCGTTCGCAGGTACGAAGAAACTTTTGTTGGGTCAAGCACCGGTAACGCGGCTGGAACTATGGGTAAATTGCCGATCAGAAGGATAATCGGCAACCACAATGGCCAACGTGTGGTGGACCAGAAGACAGCGCCGGCAGCGAACAATATTGGGTAGATCGGCGCGACGTAATAGTCTTTGCCGTGTAGCGCCATCAGCAAGAGGAAAACAGCTACGAAAGTAATCCCGGCAAACCGAACTTCTCTACGCCGCAACAGGAAATATAAACCCGGCACCCACACCAGCACGTTGACCGGACTCATCATCATGAGTTGTGTCGTGACGAATTTCAGCGGTGGCAATTCCACGTTCTTATGAGTCCGATCCACTTCGTGAAGGAATTCGAGCGTAGGAAAATTATGTGCCCATTGCCAAATCAAATTCGGAAGTATCAGAACGAAAGCGAGGACGAGCGACGCGTAGAAGTAGGGTTCCCGAAATAGCCGACGCGTTGGACTCAGGACAATACCTACGCATAGCGCCACAAGAAAGAAGGCGGTGGAGTGCTTATTCTCTACACCCAGACCGGCCAGGACTCCAGCCAGTAACAGCAGCCTGGGACGACTCGTCCGTTCGGCGATCAAGATGACGAGCAACGTCCCCATCCAAAACAGCGGATCCCAGGTATTTAAGGAGAACTGGTTATCGATCACCAGGTAGACCGGAACCAACAAGACCGAAAACGCCGCGATGGCTTGAGCGAGTCGATTGCCACACAACTCGCGCGCCAGCAGGGCGGTAAGTACGATCTTGGCGGCGGCGGAGAGCCCGGTCACGAATCGTAAGGCGTAAAGCGAAGTGCCAAGTGTGATTTCTGTGAGCCGGGCAATCAGACCGACAAGCGGCGCATGATCGACGTAGCCCCAGTCCAAATGGCGGCCGCACGCCAGAATATAAAACTCGTCGCGGAAGTAGCCGTAGCGCGGCGCTGTAAGCAGATGAATCGCAAGAGCCAGCACGGCAATCGGCACGATCGCGCGCCAGGCGACCCGCGTACCGGCGATAGAATCAGAGGCAGTCATGCGACTTGTGAATTTTACCGTTCCTTTCGTCTTAGCCGCCGCAAACCTGTTCGCGCAATCTTCTCAACCCTGGACTCCGAAACAAGCGAACACCTGGCACAACCTGCAGCCATGGCTTGTCGGAAGCAACTACATTCCGGCAAGCGCGATTAATGAACTCGAAATGTGGCAGAAAGAAACGTTCGACCCAACGCGAATCGATCGCGAACTGCAGTGGGCCCAAGACCTGGGCATGACTACTATGCGCGTATTCCTGCACGACTTACTATGGCAGCAGGATGCGCGAGGTTTTACGAAGCGCATCGGCATTTTCCTGGATATCGCGGAAAAGCACCACATCAAACCGATGTTCGTGCTTTTCGATTCCTGCTGGGATCCGGATCCAAAGTTGGGCACGCAACGCGCGCCTAAACCGGGCGTGCATAATTCGGGTTGGGTGCAGAGTCCAGGGCGCGAGGCGTTGCAAGATCCGAAGCAGTATGCGCGGTTACAAAAATACGTCAAAGGGGTGGTCGGCGCGTTCGCGGTGGAGGATCGGATTCTGGGCTGGGATGTGTGGAACGAACCTGACAACCTGAACCAATCCAGCTATGGTTCCCAAGAACCGGAGAACAAAGTCGAACTGGTAAACGCTCTTCTCCCTCAGGTCTTCGCGTGGGCCCGCGCGGCCGGAGCCACGCAACCGCTTACCAGCGGCGTGTGGAAAGGCGACTGGACCAGTGAAGACAAGCTAAGCCCGACGGAG
>CAXSIG010000785.1:2193-2671 GCA_964237255.1 uncultured Bryobacteraceae bacterium | reverse complement strand
TTCACCCTCCGCATGAGAAGAAGCGCTCCTGGTTCTATAACGTCACGGAACGGTTTTTTGATCAGTGGCTGCATCTTTATGACGTTACGCTTCAGTGGGTTCTTCGGTATCGCGCGGTTACGATGGTGTTCTCCGCGGCCGTGCTGGCCGCGACGGTTTGGATGTTCCTTGATATTCCAAAGGGCTTCATCCCTGATCAGGATACGGACCAGATCGCCGTCACAACCGAAGCAGCGCAGGGCACATCGTACAAGCAGGTGATGGATTACCAGAACGCGGTGGCTCGCATCATTGCGGATGATCCGAACGTCGACGCGCTCACTTCAAGTGTCGGGGGTGCGGCTGCGGCAACGCTAGGCGGTCCGAACTACGGCCAGCTTGTGGTTCACCTTAAGCCTCGCGAGCAGCGCAAACTGCTGGTAAACGATATCATTGCGAATCTCCGGCCGAAGCTAGCTCAGCTACCCGGCATGCAGGT
>CAXSIG010000785.1:0-2183 GCA_964237255.1 uncultured Bryobacteraceae bacterium | reverse complement strand
AGGTGTATTTACAAAATCCGCCCACGATTCGAATCGGCGGGCAAGTCACCAAGAGTTTGTATCAGTTTTCCATGCAGTCTCCGGATAAAAAGGAGCTGTACGAGAAGTCTGAAGAGTTGCGCAAAGAAGTTGCCAAGATTCCCGGCCTGCAGGATGTGACTACGGATCTCGCCATTGCCGCCCCCCAGGTGGACATCACCATTGACCGCGATAAGGCCGGTTCCATGCAGGTCAACGCACAACAGATCGAGAATTCTCTCTACGACGCCTACGGCACTCGCTGGGTCTCGACGATTTACGGAGCTAGCAATGAGTACAAGGTACTCCTGGAACTCGATCCAAAGTACCAGCAAGATCCGAATGCATTGTCGTTGCTTTACTTCAAATCCAATACCAATCAGCTGATTCCGCTAGACAGCATGGCGACAATCACTCAAAAGATCGGTCCACAAGCGGTCAGCCACTACGGCCAATTACCCGCCGTGACTCTCTCCTTCGATCTGCAACCCGGTAAGGCGCTCGGCCAAGCGGCCGATGAAGTACAAGCCGCTGCGACACGCATTCTTCCGGCAACCATCAGCACCACCTTCCAGGGTGCCGCGAAAGCTTTCCAGAGTTCGCTCGGCAATCTGATGGTGCTGCTGATCGTCGCCATCATGGTGGTGTACATCGTTCTTGGCATTCTGTACGAGAGCTATATTCACCCGCTCACGATTCTCTCGGGCCTTCCGTCTGCCGGCTTCGGAGCGCTGATTACTTTGTATCTCTTTCACATGGATCTGAATATCTACGCTTTCGTTGGCCTCATCATGCTGATCGGCATTGTGAAGAAGAACGCGATCATGCAGATCGATTTTGCCCTGCAAGCTGAGCGCGAAGGCACGCCGCCGCTCGAGGCGATTTACCAGGGCTGCTTGATCCGGTTCCGTCCCATCATGATGACCACCATGGCGGCGCTACTCGGCGCCGTGCCGATTGCGATTGGATATGGAGCCGGTGGTGAAGCGCGGCAGCCGCTCGGCCTGGTGGTTGTCGGCGGACTGATGTTCTCCCAATTAGTGACTCTTTACCTGACGCCGGTTGTGTACACCTACTTGGCGGGCGCCCAAGGCAGCCTTAAGACAAAAGAGAAATCGATCAGAGACCCCGAAGAAGTCCTATTACCAGCTTGAGAAATCTTCCTTAACTAGCTAACATGTTATCCACAAACCCCCTTTTCGGGACTTTATGGATAACTGTTATCTACATCATTGCACTCTCCAAGCAATGTGCAACGCGAACTCGCGACGCGTTTTAAAGCACGGCGACTAGCATTAGACCTTACACAGGAAGGTCTTTCAGCACGGGCCGGAGTAAGCTGGGGGACGCTTAAGCGCTTTGAACAAGCCGGGCTAATCGCACTCGACGCCCTGCTCAAACTTGCCCTGGTCCTCGATTGCCTAAAGGATTTCGACTGGATCTGTCCTGATGATAGCGAAAGCCTCGCGACAAAATCGCTTGACCAAATTCTCAACGCGCCGAAGCCGCGGCGCAAGGGACGGATCAAGTGATGCACCATCCGACCGATTTGTTGACGGTCTATCTCGAAACCGGTGAGCGGTTGAAGTTGGGGCGCCTTGCATTCCGGCAGCGGCAGATTCTATTCGAATACGATCCGGCTTTCCTCGGTTCCGGCATCGAGATTTCACCGCTTAAGCTGCCCTTACGCGCGGGTGTATTTACCGCACCCGACATGATTTTCGACGGTCTATTCGGTGTTTTCAACGACAGCCTCCCGGACGGATGGGGACGGCTGCTCCTGGACCGCACCGTTGAGAAACACGGCATCCGACGCGGCCAATTGAACACTCTTGATCGACTGGCGCACGTTGGAACCCACGGAATGGGCGGCTTGAGCTATGAGCCCGACCACAGTCAAAATCCGGAAGGAGATAAGCCTCTCGCACTTGACCGGCTGGCGAAAGAATCGGCCATCGTGCTGGCCGGTGAAAGCGAGGAGGTGTTCGAGGAGTTGCTCCGGTTCAGCGGGTCGTCGGGCGGGGCGCGTCCAAAGATCGTGGCCCAAGTCAGTGCTGACAAATCAAAAATCATTCATCGCCGCCGGGAACTCAAACCCGGCTTTGAACACTGGATGATCAAATTTGCCTCGTCGCATGATCCGCGCGATGTCGGCGCAATCGAAT
>CAXSIG010000784.1:0-2672 GCA_964237255.1 uncultured Bryobacteraceae bacterium | reverse complement strand
CTGTTGCATTTGAGCAATGCGTTCGTTCATCTGTTGAGTAACGACAGTGGTGACCAGGAATTCTGAAATCTGCGCTGGGGAAATTCGAAGTACCGCTTTCGATACGTACGTATTCGGCAGCAAGAAAGCCACTACACAGGAGATAACAACACCGGCAAACAGTGGCCCGAGAATCCAACTTGCATGCCGCCGTACGATATCGATGTAGTCCTCAATATCGAGCACGCGACGCGAAACGCTAACATATTGATTAGAAGGCGTCATAAAAATAAAGTCATCTTGAATGTGGCACGCTGTTCCTCAAGAATGAGGAATACAGGTTACGGAACAAAAATCACATCTCCGTTCTTAATCAAGATGTTTTGTTCCATGTGCTTACCCTGGCTCACTTCTTTATAGTTGAACTTAAATCGCTTGGGCACTGAATTCTTCGCGTTCGCATCCACTTCCTGCCGAAGAACGTAAATTTTATTCGGCTTTGCGAACTCCTTGAATCCCTTACCAAAAACCAGCGCCTCAAATACGGTGGTCGCACCGGTGAGAGGGAAACTTCCAGGATTGAGTACTTCGCCCTGGATGATGAATTTTCTACTATTAACCCGCACCACCTGCACGTTTACGTCGGGATCTGTGATGCAGCACGTCTTCAGTTTTTCGGTCAGCGAGCGTTTTAACTGCTCCGGGGTCAGGCCCTCTGCCTTAACTTCGTCCAGCAGTTGCAGCGAGATCATGCCATCTGGTCCAACGGTAACTTGTCCCGAAATGTTTGGTTCCTGCCAAATCCGGATGAGCAACACATCCTCCGGTCCGATGATGTAAGGCCCACGATCGTTCTTGGGATCCGAGACCATCTTGCTTTCCGGATTCTTCTTCTGTTCGCCGGTAGCGGGCGGCTCGGAAACCTTCTTGTCCTGTACGGCGGGAACATCGACAGTTTTGGTTTCGGTCGGAACAGGTCCAATCACCGGGGGCTTCGCCGGCTGCGTTACGGGAGTGGAAGGTGGCGGTTCTTGTGCCTGAATACCATTTCCACCAAGGGTGGACACAAAAAGCAAAACGAAGCCAAGCCAAACAACTGGCGGAGTATTTTTCATCGGAACTACCTTGTAATCACTAGATCGGCGGGTCACGGGCAAAACTTGAGCTTTATGAGACAATCTGTCTGAAGTTTTACAACTTTTCCAGTTTAGCAGTCTTCAAGCGTTCGCTTGCGGCGGCTTTCCGCCTTGTGAGGAAAATACCAGTGGATCGGCGGTACTACTTGGCAAAAACAGACCCGGAAACCTACTCCGTGGAGCGCTTCGCCACTGACGGCGAGACAACGTGGGATGGAGTGCGGAATCCTCAGGCCCAGAAAGCCATTCGCGGCATGCATCTTCAAGACCGTGTGTTTATTTACCACAGTATGAAAGAAGCTGCCGTTGTAGGCCTTGCCGAGGTGACTTCCGAGCCGTATGACGATCCAAAAGAACCGAAGCTCGCCGTCGTTAAGATGCGTTTTCTATTCCGGCTAGAGACGCCGGTAAGCCTGAAAGAGATCAAACAAAGCGGACTTTTTTCTGAGTGGTCCCTAGTCCGGCAGAGCCGGCTTTCCACCATGGAGGCTCCGCAGGAATTCGTGACTTGGATACGGCACCGGGCGCCTGCCCAAAATATCTAGATACACTTCCCGGTAGAATATCTTCCAAAGTTGGTATTCTCTAACGATTTCCCTCAAATTTTCAATACTTTACGAGGAATTTGGTGGCACACCAACTGCTTTGTAGAACCCCAACGGCAGTCAGGGTAGCTAATGCTTCAGGAGTTGCGGTTTCAGGTTTCCACGGCGGTGCTCACGGTGATTACAATCGCCGCGATTATCGCCGCCGTGGTGAACTTCGATCAACTCCGTCGATTTCGCCTTGCCGACGACGGTGTGACGTGGGTTGACGACCCAACGAGCGGTTCCTTACCAAAAACCGTTCGCGCCTATCGAATCGCCCCGGGAAGCGGTGCGGATCGGGCCGGTTTGCGTGCTGGCGACACGCTCGTCAAGATCAATGGCGGTTCGGTAGCGAAAGCGCTTGAGGTTCCCCAGATTCTCGCCGGTGTCGGTGCGTGGAATTACGCGACTTACGCTGTTGTGCGCGGGAACGTTCCGGTAGCGGCTAAGGTGATCGTCGGCGAAGCACCGCATGACCGTTCTATAAACTTCCTCTACATTGCCGGAGCAGCCTACCTCGGCATTGGCTTATTTGTCTTTTTTCGCCGCGGTAACGCGCCACGAGCAAGGCACTTCTTTCTTTTCTGCCTGGCTTCGTTTATTTACTCGTCGTTCCACTACACAGGCAAGTTAAACGCTTTCGACCAGGTTATCTATTGGGGGAACCTCATAGCAGGCTGGCTAGCGCCCACTTTGTTTCTCCATTTTTGTCTGATTTTTCCGGAGCCGCGCTCCTGGTTTCGAGGTCGTGTTCATGCCCCGTTGCTCTATTTGCCTGGAGTTCTCTTCACTATCTTCTTTGCGGGCATCACCTCCGGGTTCATTTATATAGCGACGCCCCTGGTCCAGGTGTCCTGGTATTTAGATCGCGTTTGGATGGCATTGCTTACCATGCTGTATCTGGTAAGCGGTTTGGTCCTGGCGTTGGAATATCGAAGGGCAGACGACCCAATCCTTCGTCAGCAGCTCA
>CAXSIG010000783.1:443-2685 GCA_964237255.1 uncultured Bryobacteraceae bacterium | reverse complement strand
CGCCTCAAACATCCGAAGAGACTCCTGAAGGGGGATTACCGCCTCTTCGAAGTGTCCTCGATTCTCCAGCAAGCTTCCCTGATTGTGCAGGATGAAGGGAAGAAGGGCCGGACTATTCGTCGCGCGGCTCCGTTCCAGCGCGTCGGCGGCATCGTCCAGCCTGCGAAGTTTAATCAGAATGCTAAATTGGGCGGCTGAGCTACTCGCAGCTAAATCTGGCCGACCCGAATCTTGTGCCAGTTGTACGCACTGCTCCAAGTGACGGTTAGCATCCGGCCACCGGCTGAGCAAGTCCTCATTACGCGCTATGGCTCGCAGCCGTTTGTACTCCGCTTCAACCGTGGTTCGTTGCACGGAGTGAAGGCTTGCGGGAAGCGAATCCAGGTACTGGAGAGAAGCCTCGGCCCCTTTTTGCTTACGGATTACGGTCGCTTGGCGAAGTTCCTCGTCCCACGTTTCGCGCGTTGCCGCCGATGGGGTGAGAGCAACTAAGGTGAGCAGCGCCGCCGCAGGCAATAAGGTTGGGATTTTCATCTAACGGGCCCAAGCTATGGAGGATCAGTCTGGCCGCCGTTCGTGAACACCGATGCGGCGGTAATATCGCCGCCCGTATTCGATCCTAAATCCGCGTGAAGCCCGGTTACCTGCCTCTGGAAGGGCATGACCACGAGCTCACCCAGCTGTATGCGCCCGAAGTTTCGAATATAGATTACGTTCTGCACAACACGAAAATCCGGTCCGGATTCTGTCAGTATGCGGAAAAGCGGCAGGATTGCCGAGTGCTTTGTCTCATGCAGTTCTATGCTTGGACGTCGATGACAGAAAGGGAAATACTTGGTCAACTTGTCGCCGATGAGATCTTGATGACGGTCCACCATCATCAGTTCTCCCGCCATGGTTCGAAATTCCTCGTCTTCGCGATGTCTCGCGCGCAGTTTGTCCATCGTGTTGAGTTCGGTGAATCGATCGGCCAGATTCTCAAGTAAAATCGGTGCGCCGTTCACCTTCATATTGATGATTGCGGAACCGGTGGGCACAATCGAGGGCGCCTGGTCACTATCTTTAAAAAAAGAGGAATGCAATTCCGCCCGTATCAAATCGATGGTGACAGTACCATTGCCCAGATTGAATTTCTCGACCACGCAGCTGGAGCGCGTTTCATATGTCGATGTGGCTGGATGAAAAAATCCGGTTGTCGAGCTAGTGACGGATCCCGCTTGAAAAAATTCCCGGAGCTGAATATTCTTCGCCTGACCCTTGCTGGTTCCGCCGGACGGAGGCAAAGCAGTGGGAGCCTGCACATCCAGGGATTCCTCGAACGGGCGGTTGATCCGGCCGGCGAGCCCCGCGGAACCGGCATGAAACAGAAACTTCGTTCTGCTCATTTTGATTACTCTCCTTGAACTGTGACAACATATCGTCCCACAACCTGGGGACTACCCTCTGCTGGCTTACCCGAAATAATCAGATCGAATTGGCCTGGGCCAATCCTGTGGGCGGGTATTGTAACCAGCAAGGTTTCGGCTGTTCTGGCCAACTCTTTGTCGAACAAGACTGCTGCCGAGCCATGCCGGGAGAGTTTCGCTTCGTAACCCCGATAGTTTTCGGTCCACTCGTTCGCAATGAGAAGCGGCGCGGCCCGCAGTTTTCCATCGATCACATTCACATCGGCCGCGCGTTTGGCACTCAGAGAACTCGGGGCGGCAGTTACCGCGAAGATATCGTCCGCTTCGGCCTTCAGATGTGGAATCTGGACAAGATTCTGGTATCCGGCAAAGACAATAACCAGAGCTAACGCACTGAAAGCAAAACGGTTGGGCAAAATCCAGGGCATCCAACTCCCGAGTGCCCACTTTGCCGGTTTACGGTCCAGCGTCCGTAATTCACCGGGAAGGGCTAAACGGATGGAGGTTAAGTCCTCCACCTCCTGCGCGCACGTCTCACAGGAGAAAAAATGCTCTTCAAACAAGAGCTTTTCTTCGTCGGAAAGCTCATTCAACACGTATCGCTCGGCGGCGAACGGAAGTTGGCTATGAAAGGCTGTCGCCATGACTCTACTCTTTAGTGTTACCCACGCGCACATCGTATCAAAATCGTTCAAAGATCGGCCGATTGTTATATTGAAAGAAAATGCGAGGTACACGCTGGCTGCTGCTGGCAGCCATCCTGTTGATCCTCGGCGGTACGGCTGCGACGTACTATTATCAGCTCAAGCTAACAAAAAGAACGCGCGTGGCTCAGC
>CAXSIG010000783.1:0-433 GCA_964237255.1 uncultured Bryobacteraceae bacterium | reverse complement strand
CGGTACTGGAGCAACCTATATTTACCAGAAACGACTGGTGAAGCAAACACAGGTCGCCATCCCACCCAAAATCGCAGATAACACGAACTCGACCGCCTATGACTGGGAATGGTCGAAATCCGATCAGGGCCGGCTGGTCGTCAATATTAAGGCACACGCGGTCAGGCAGGTTGCGGATACCGGCAAGATGGAGCTGGAAGGCGTGCGCATGGAGCTGTATCAGCGTGAAAAAGAACAGTACGATCTGATCAAAAGTCCCAAGGCCGATTTCAACCAGAGTGAAGGCAAGATGTTGTCGAACGGTGATGTGGAGATCACGCTGAATATCCCGAACGGCCAACAGCCGACGCCGAAACACACGTCGATCAAGACATCCGGTGTGACGTTCGAATCGAAAACAGGTAAGGCATCGACGGACCGGCCCGCAAATTTC
>CAXSIG010000782.1:0-2700 GCA_964237255.1 uncultured Bryobacteraceae bacterium | reverse complement strand
CCGCTTTCCAAACTGAACGGCTGTGACGCCTGTTGAACCTCAATGCCCTGCCCCAATAGCTTGTTCACCATCAGCTTGGCGGAAAGCGGATCATGCTGTACGGCTGGGATTACGTAAGCGCCCGGCTTACCCGCGGCGCCTCGCTCGGTCTGGCGCTTGCCCTTCAGGTAAGCGTTCCAAAGGACGGTTTCCCGGTTGCGCGCCGTAAGATCCAATGTCGCCCACGCCGATATTTTCTGGCGCTCCACAATGTCGCGCAGATGCCACCAGCCACCGGGCCACGGGTTGGGGAATACGGTCTCTTCTTCGTACTTCGGGAGGTTGCGAACGTTACCTTGTAACTGGTCGGGATGCAGGTACAGAGGCGTGGCAAGTTGCGCCGCTGCTGACTCGGTCAGCATGCCCGCGATATTGTGAAACGGCGTGATCCAGTGGAAACCGAAGTGTCCCCAGCCGGAATATTCGCCCATATTGAACACACCGGATTTCGCTTCTTCTTCCTCTTTGTACGCCATGTGCGCGCCATACCAACTCAGCTCGCGCCAGATCAGTGGATCCGCCATGGGACGAACCGGCTCCGCGTAGGGCGGCAGGAAAATACGCGCGCCGTACGGGCCCATGCCGTGATGGTCCACATATGCTTCCGGACGCCAGTCGGTGAATAGAATCTTCGCCATGTACTGTGAGTCCGGAATATTGGTCATGAAGGCATCGCGATTGTTATCGTGGCCGGCGTATTTCTGATATAGGTTAGGTGGGTTGCTGCCCTCGTACTCGGTGTCGAGAGTCTTGCGATACCAGTCGGTCACCATGATTTCGCCGTCCGGGTTAAAGCAAGGAACGATGATGGAAATCACGTTATCCAGGATGCGCTGCGCCTCTTCGTCCTTACGGGAAAGCTCGTCGTAAACCAGTGCGGGAGCCATTTGCGAGCCGCCAATCTCCGTGGCTTGCATACTCATGGATTGGACGACGATGGGCCGGGCTTCCGGGAGAAGCGCGCGGACTTGCGCTTCGGTCATGCCGCGCGAATCGCTCAGCTTGGCGTTTACTTCCTTGATACGATCCAGGCGCGCCATGTTCGCTGGGGACGTGATGATGAGCATCAGGAAGGGGTTGCCTTCGGATGTCGGGCCCATATTCATGACCTTCATGCGGCCGGCGCTTTCCTTCTCCAGTACATGGAAGTAGTCGACGATTTTGTCCCAGCGCGCCATTTTGCGGTCGGCGCCGAGTTGGAAACCGAAGAACTTCTCGGGTGTCGTAATCTGGGCGGCGGCGGGTAGAACTGAGGAGAAAAGCAGAACTGCGGAAAGAGCAGATTTACTGAGGCCCATGGTTCTCGGTAGAGTAGCGAAAACGGTGCGATGAAGCAAGGGCGACGAATGCGTCGGCGCGATAACTTAGTGCTTGGCGTCAACATCCATGGCCAAGGCTGCCAAGACGGCGGGTCGATCTTCCTGCAGATAGAAATGTCCTCCCGCAAAGGTTCGTTGCCGAAAATCGCTGGAGGTCTGCTCTTTCCATTCGCGCATCCGTTCCGGTGTCACGTTCGGGTCTTCCGCGCCGCTGTAGGCCACAATCGGAATCGGAAGAGGCGGCTCGTCCGTGTAGGAGTAGTTGCGGTAAAGACGCAGGTCGGCACGCAATAGCGGGAGTCCTAAGTGATGAATATGGCGGCCTAGTTCTTCGTCAGTGAGTTCCGGCAACGAGCCGCGAATCAATCGGTATTGCGGCGACCGCGCCCCGGAGACGACCAGCAGTTTCGGTAACGGTCCGCCGGAACGACGCAATGCACGAACCAGTTCGAAAGCAACTCCCGCGCCCATGCTGTGACCAAAGAACACCGACCGCTCGTTTACCAAAGGCAGGATGGCCGCCGCAAGCGCGGCCACAAGGTCTTCCATGCAGTCGATGGTGGACTCCCCGGCGCGATCTTCCCTACCCGGATACTGCGCTGGACAGACCGCAAATCCAGGCACCGCCCAATCGCGAAACGCCAATGTTCCGGCTCCCGCATGGGGGAAGCAAAACAGCTTCGGCTCGCTCCAACTCCCACATTTTGGAAACCAGGGAGGTTTCGCGCGTTGCTTGATCTTTAGCGCAAGCAAGCGTTTCTTATCGTCTGACAAACCCGCGCGGACCTGTTTCTTCGGCCGGCGGGTCAGCGCTTCCAGATATTCAGCAAAGGGCTTTGCCGTCAACGTGTCCAGATAGTGCAAGGCCGCCGTGCGCGACTCGTCCGCGATCTCCCGCCAATGAGCTTGGTCGGATGTCAGCCGCTGAAGAGCCTGCAGCCAGGGGCCGATATCCTGCGCGGGAACCTCGGCGACGGGCACCATGTTTTGGTCCACGGCAGCTCGGTAATGGCGTATCGGATTCACCGGCAGCAGATAGGGAACGCCGAGCTTGGCTTCGCGTAAACCTCCCGCATCGCTTGCCATCACAGGGATTCGGCGCAGCATCGCCTCCATCACCATGCGCGAGCGCGCTTCCGCCCATACGGAGGGGACCAACATGACGCGCGTTTGGCGCAGGATTTCCGCGATGTCGTCAACGGCGGGAAGGAGTGTCACGTTTGACAAGCTTCGTAAACGGTCGAACTCCTCCGGCGTGGTGCCCCACGTGGGAACGGCCGCGAAGTCAATGTTCGGAAGCGCTTCCGCCAAGGCGAGAAAGATGGAAATTCCCTTCACAGCG
>CAXSIG010000781.1:292-2707 GCA_964237255.1 uncultured Bryobacteraceae bacterium | reverse complement strand
CTTGACTTCCCGGTATCGCTGCGTTGTAGGCGGGATTGAATGTGCCGGTCCTCGATTGAGCCAGATATCCATTGCTTTGCGCGCGAAGAAAATCCGCAAGGAAACCGTTCGGCTTGATTTGCACCTGGTTGTAATCGAAGGCGCGATAGCCATGGACCAAATGATTTCCGACATAATTCGCTTCGAAAACCGTTCCCTTGATTCGTTGCTGAATGCCGATTGAATACTGTTGCACGTAGGGAGTCCGAAGATTCGGATCCACCAGACCAACGGTGTTGAACGGGTTATTGGCGTAGTTATCTGCCACGGTGAGAGGCACCTTGTAAGTGGGGACTGGAATCTGCGGCACGGTACCGCCCAGCGTGCCGCTCAGTCCGGTTTTAGTGGACATGCCGATTAGCCCTTCGTTGGCTTCTGTAATCGTCTCCGGAGCCACCAACGCTTGATCGTTTACGTAGCTGATCGAATAGCCGCCACGGATCGCAGTCTTGCCCTTACCGAAGACATCCCAGGCAAAACCAAGATTCGGGCCGAAGTCCTTATGATCCTTTCCGTACCAGGGTCGCCCGGAAGAGTCGCCCGCGAAGTTCAGCGTTGCGTTGGACAGGAGGGTTTGGACCACATTGCCGTTTTGGATCACAGGCAGGAGTGCGAGGGAATGCGCCTCATCCGCTACGCCCGGCAAATCATACCTGAGACCGACGGTCAGTGTCAGCCGCGGGAAGATTTTCCAGTTGTCTTGGACGTAGAAATCGTATTCGCTCAGTTTGAAATCCCGCGTATTCGCTGCGCCGGGCACGAATCCGGAAGTGCGGCCTGTTACGTTGAACGTTTGGCTGTAACCATCCAGGTAGCCGCCCAGTGTCGCGAGCAGTGCGTTGGCGGTACTCAAGTCCGCAGCGCGGATTCCGGGAAGATCCGTTCGGGTAAGCGCATTTTGACCGGTACCCAGCCCCAGCGAGTAAGTGGGAGTGACGCCGGCATAATCGTACGCGTGAACGCGGATCTGCTGCATGTGGAAGCCGAACTGAATGTAATGCCGCCCATGCTGCAACGCGGCATTATCAGAAATTGAATATGTATTCGTCGCGCGACCCTGCGGTTGAAATTCAGCGACTGGATCCGTAAACAACGTTCCCGTAACGATGTACGAACCAAACTTTTGGGACGTCAAGAAGTCTCCGGGAGCCAGATTGAACCCGCCGCGCAGTTCGTTCGTTAAGGTGGCGGATGGCGTCCAGCGCCATGTCGACGAAAGGAAGTGACTGTGGTTGGGATTCGAATTTTTGGGAGTAAGACTGTAAGTTGCATCGGCCGAATCCGTGTTGTCTCGGTTCCAAATGTACGATCCGCTGAACGAGTGCTTCAGCGACAGGTTGTAATCCATTCGCGCCGTGATGTTATCGCGCACATCGTTATTTCTCTGGTTCAGGCGATACCCGCCGGTGTTCTTTAGCAGAGTTGCCGTGCTATCGCCGACTTCGAAGGTGTTGATTTTGGAGGGGTCGGGAACCTGTGTCAAAAGGTTTGCGATATAGGGATTGATAGATGTTCCACGCAGTGCCAGAAGATTGACTTTCCGCACCGTGCCCCCGGTGTCGCGATACGTGAAGATTCCGTTCCGCGCGTCCGCTGTCAAAACCGCTGTATCCGTTGGCGACTGCTGATTCGTCCGGACGCCTTCGTAGTTCGTATAGAAGAACAGCTTGTCCTTTCGAATGGGTCCGCCTAACGACCCGCCGAATTGGTTCTGATTCAAGCGCGGGATCGCCAGGCCGCTCTGGTTGTTGAACCAGTCGTTGGCGGCGAATGCGCTATTGCGGTTGTACCAGAGCACTCCGCCATGGATTTGATTGGTTCCGGAAGGCGTCTCCATCGCAAGCTGTGTCGCTCCACCGGGCGCGGCGGAATTCTTGTTCGATGTCTCCAGCGTAATGGTACGGACCTGTCCCAGCAGCGGACGGTTCGGCGAATAATCGAGAGCGTTGTCGCGGATGTAATTGTCTTGAATGTTAATGCCGTCCAGCGTCATGTTGGAGTATGACGTTCGTAATCCGTTGATGACCGTGTTCGAATTGCCGTTGTAGGCGACGCCGGGCTCCATCTGAATCAGCGCCAAGGGATCGCGATCCAGCACGGGAAGTTTTCGGACCTCTTCGGGTGTGATGGTTACCGAAATCTCCGCGTTTCCCGTCTCGACGGTATCTTCGCTGGCGACGACGTCGATCTTGCCCGCGACTGCCGCAAGCTGCAAACGAACGGTCTCAACAACGGTCTCCTTCGCGGCGTCCACTCGTTGATTGTGCAGAGTGGCCTTCTGGAAACCTTTCGCATCTACGGAAATGTCGTAATCGGCGGTGCGGACGCTCAGGAAGTGGTACTCGCCGTCTTTGCCGGACTTTGACGACGCGATCG
>CAXSIG010000781.1:0-282 GCA_964237255.1 uncultured Bryobacteraceae bacterium | reverse complement strand
TTGGATCCATGAGCGAGGAGCAATGAAATCTCCGCACCGGCGACGGGCGCACCTGTGGGATCGAGTACGGTACCGGCAACACGCCCGGAGAACTGGGCAAAGGTCGAAGTAGCGATGAGAAAAAGCAGAGCGATTCGCTGAGCCATTTTCAACTCATAACACTGTTTGGAGCGATGAGTTTCAGCTACGGGGCTTCGGAGCGGGCGACAGCGAGGAGATCGTCGACTTTAAGAAAGGTGGCCCAACGATCCAGATAGGCTTCGTCCAACTGTTCTTTCTTAA
>CAXSIG010000780.1:1647-2709 GCA_964237255.1 uncultured Bryobacteraceae bacterium | reverse complement strand
CCATTGGCAACACCGGCGGTTCCATTCTTTTCAAACAGGACCTTCCAATCGGCGTCCACGGAGGACCGGTCATGCTGGAACTGTTGGCGCAGTTCGTCTTCAAGCCAACTGTTTACGCCCAGTGGCGATTCGTCTGTCATAGACATGGTGATGGTGGGGGAGATCTACGCCTTCATGGTACCGCGCCGAGTTGTGCTGATACCCAAAGCGCTTAGCGTGCGGAAACAGACTATTGGCTATTTGATTGCACAACTCCGCGGGTAAATGAAAATCGCCGCGCTACTTCTAATTGCCTCTGGCTCTTGCATTGGCCAGCCAACGGTTCGGGCCAGTGTTCCATTCGGCAGGAATTTATCTCCGAACACCACGCCCGCTCCCAAAGCGGCAGCGGTCGTAGTCAATGCCGCAAGTTATCTTCCGGGCATCAGTCCTGGCGCATTAGCGACGGTTTTTGGGAAGAATCTGTCCAGCATTGACGGCGTGATTCTTGCGAGCACTAACCCGCTTCCTTCCGTGCTCGGCAACGTCTCGGTTCTTGTAAATGGCCGCCCGGCGCCTTTGTTCAGCGTTGCCTATGCGGACGGGCAGGACCAGATCAGCTTTCAAGTGCCTTACCGAACGGAGACCGGGCCCAATGCGGCCGAGGTACAGGTATTCAACTTCGGCCAGCAAGTAGCGGACCTGATTACCGACTCTTTTACAGAAGACCCCGGTATTTTTGTTTACCAAGCAAACTATCCTGTTGCTACAGCTTCGGATTACTCTTTGATCGGCCCTAAAAATCCGGCCATCCCAGGGGAGGTCATAACGCTTTATACGACAGGTCTTGGCAGGCTTAGCGTCAATCTGGTGGATGGATACGGTGCGCCGTCCAGCCCTCTGGCCTACACTACCGACGCGTTCGACGTTTACGTAAACCGGGAGAAATGCCAAGTCTTGTTTTCAGGCCTTGGACCAGGATTCGTAGGGTTATATCAGGTGAATATCAAGTTGCCGTCGGATCTTCCGGACGGCAACTTGGATCTGCAGATTCGCTCCTCGTATGGAGATAGCGCAACTGCT
>CAXSIG010000780.1:0-1637 GCA_964237255.1 uncultured Bryobacteraceae bacterium | reverse complement strand
ACTCTGCCAGTTCGATACTAGATTGGCCGCAGACTGCAAGCGCTAAATCGGCACGTAGTTGGATTCGATCCAGAGCCAAACGCCCCTTCTCTACGCTGCATTGTCGCCGCTCAATGACCTCAGACGATGCAGTGTCCCAAAGCGTGACGTTGTAGTCGCCCGCCCTCATTTCCGGCAACATTAACTCCACGGACGCGACTTGATCGGCACGTACCCGCCCGGTCCTGTCAAGCGTATCGCGGCGTAACAGCCAAATCACGGCTTGGTCGGGGTCACCGCATGCGAAAACCGCTACCGACGCCTCCGAACGCATCTCTATCGCTCCGTTCCAATTCTTGCGGCGAAACTGTTTCCAATCGATAAAGCGCAGAAACTTTGTTAGCCCTTCCTGCGCCCGATGCATCCCCGGCGTCAGTGCATGCACCCTCCGGTTCGGCCATCGCATACCGCCGCCGGCGCCACCCGACGCGAAGTGCGCCCATTGCATATGACGAAAGTACTCGTCGTCGAAAACTTCCGGGAGAGTCTTGTGCTTGTCCTTAAACGTGTGGATGGGGCCGCTCTCACTATCGAAGAAGGGACGTTCGGGCGGTACATGGCGCAAGGCTTCCCGCATCAAATTGCCGGTGCTGATTGCCGCGTCCACGGTGTTCCGCGGATCGTCAATGGTCCCCTCCTCATAGAAGTGCGTGCTGGCGAAATCGAGACAAGGATGCTTCAACACCGTATCCATCGCTAAAGGAAACTTAAATCCAACCGGTCCGAAGATCGACACTGTCTGCGGATGGGAGCGTCCATGCAAACGCATCTCGGTTTGTCGAACGAAGGTGCTCAAATCCTCGATGAACTCGAAGAGCGGTTCCGGCTTTCCCTCAGCCATCGCGGGATGAATTTCGTTCCATAAGTCCCACGCGAACACCACGCCCGATCCGCCCCAGCGCTTCGTCACGAATTCCATCCGGCGCTTTACAGCTTCGCGAACATCGTGGTTTACCAAAATTCGTTCGACCGTAGTCTTTTGGTTGTACGGATGCCGCTTCCACCGCATCCAAAGCCAAAATGTATCGAACGGCGTAAGCAGCACGCGGATGCCGTGCTTGGCGCACAGCACCAGCAGGTCATCCCACAGGCGCACCATAGCGGGTACGAAGCGCCCAATCGGCTTTTCAAGATACCGGTGTTCGCGATGATTGTATTCCAGCATCAGCCGCAGTACCGTCACACCATGCCCGGCCAGCATTTCCAGGTATCTTTCTACAGCGGGTAAGTCGTTCCGCCGAAAGCAGCCGCGCAGCGTCACCCATGTGATGGCGTCGTTGTGGCCAATCGGTGTCCAATCGGCTCCGCTTTCGGTTTGGAAGTAAGGCGCGCCGGGCGCGGTCGAGATCCATTCCATCCGAATCTTTTAGAGTTTCACGTCCGGCAGACCCTGGCAAGTACAATGAAAGGTCATGCGGTTTGCTTTAGGGCAGATCAACACAACAGTCGGAGACATGCGCGGCAACGTCGCGAAGATGGTGGCTTTCGCGCGCCGTGCGGCGGAGCGGAATGCTGAGATTATCGTGTTTCCAGAGCTTTCCGTCACTGGGTATCCGCCTAGAGATCTGGTGGATAAGTCTAGTTTCCTGAACGATTCC
>CAXSIG010000779.1:0-2725 GCA_964237255.1 uncultured Bryobacteraceae bacterium | reverse complement strand
GAGCGAGCCGGATCTTTATCCGGATGCACCAAAACATTCCCATCGCGGTGGATGGAAAAATACCCTTTACCCCAACGCTCAATATCGTAGAGCTCGTTGGCGTCCTGTAGATTCCAGCGCTCGGCGGCATCCAAGACCGCGGTTCCCTTACGTCCGTTCTTTTCCAATTCCGATAGATGCTCCTTCCGCCTTCAGTGTGTACGGAATAATAGTCCACCGCAAGAAAAATTTCGTCTACTTGAGTTTGCTCAGGATGCGGTCATGGATCCAGTGTGCGTCCCACCACTCAACAGGGTTCACTTGGACTCCATCTACCTGCATGCTGAAGTGGAGATGATCGCCGCCTGCTAAACCCGTCGCGCCACTCCTGCCGATCTCCTGACCGCGTTTCACCATGTCGCCGACTTTCACTTCGATCTCGCTGAGATGGCCGTAGATCGACTGCAGTCCAAAGCCGTGGTCGATGACGATACAGTTACCGTAAATTCCGTTGTCGCTCGCCCAAACCACCTTTCCCTCGTTCGAAGCGGGGATTGGTGTGTGGGCCACTTTCGCCAAATCGAAGCCGAGGTGGATCTGCTCGTCGATTTTCTTGCCCTTGTAGATGTAACTACGGCGGTCGGCGAAGACGCTCTCGACGGCCGAGTTTCCCAACGGCAGGAACGCTCCGCTCCAGAGCATCTTCGGTTCGGTCTTCAGCCGAAGATCGGCGAGAGTCTGGTTGTTCTGCTTCCGAAGATCGCGGTTTATTTTTAGAAAGCGCTCGACTAAATCGCCGGACTGCAGATGATCGATCGCCGGAACGACACGGCTTAAGAATTTGTCATCAATTTCGATGTTGCGGGATCGGAACTTCTTCTCCGTGATTTTGGTCCAAAACGTGGCGGTAGCTTCCGCATCCGCGCCGTTCGACACGTAGATGAGCGGCCGCGTTGTGGCCGGGGTGTCCCAAGGGTATGCGAATAAGCTGAAGTACAACTTGTCCGGTTGTGACGGGAGGGGGAAGGCGCGATACTTTCCTTCGCCTACCTTAACTCCGGCTTCGGTCCAATATCCCGAAGGAGATAGAACCGCTAATTCACTCCCGCCCTGGTTGATGTAATGTTGCTCGCTATCGGCGCTGACGCGCGGTGGGGCGGTAATCACGTCCACGTCAAAGATTTTTGAATCGGCTTGTCCACGCAGGTCGTTCGATGTCGCCTCAATAATGACGCGAGCTTTGCCATCCGATAGAAAAGGAACCGTCTTCTTGCCAAGATGCGCCACCACGTCCCGCACGCCGTTTCGCTCGTTGAAAAAGGTGAAGCGGTGCGCGGGTTTCGTTTCCTCGAATGCACTGGCTCGTTTTCCATTCTGTTCCACCGTTACCTTTACAGCGCGAATGCCGTGGGCGTTTCGAAGCTCAATCCGCGCGGGAGTATCGATTCCAATCACGGCGACCGGTGGATTTACGGCAATTTGCGTTCCTGTGGAAAGGAAGACCAAAACCGCCGGTACGCTGATTAGAAGAGCGAGGATAAGGATTCCGACCGTTATTTTCACTTCTTCGCCCAGACGTTCAGCCAGTCAAGAACAGTGTGATGCCAGAGTAAAGAGTTCTGCGGCTTTTGGATCCAGTGGCCTTCATCCGGGAACACGAGCAATTGCGATGGCACATGTTGTAATTGCAAAGCGGTAAAGAGCTGTAAGCTTTGCCCGTACGGCACGCGGAAATCAAGCTCACCTTGCGTCACCAACGTCGGCGTTTTGAATTCAGCAGCGAAGAGGCTGGGCGACCACTTGTTATAGACTTCCGGCGTTTCCCACGGCATGCCGCTGAACTCCCATTTCGGAAACCATAGCTCTTCGGTTTCGCCCGCCATACTCCGCAGGTCGTAAACGCCGGCGTGAGACACCAAAGCTTTGAAACGCGTAGTGTGGCCCAGCAGCCAGTCGATCATATAACCGCCATAACTCGCACCCGCCGCCATCATATGATCTTTATCGACGTACGGTAGCGCGGCCACCTGATCGGTAGCGGCCATAATGTCGTCATAAGCCTTGCCGCCCCAATCATTGTTGATTTCATCGATGAAGCGCTGCCCAAAGCCAGTGCTCCCGCGAGGGTTGACCATCGCAACGACATAACCGGCGCCTGCGAACACTTGTGGGTTCCATCGGTAACTCCAACTCTGGCCCCAATCCCCTTGTGGACCTCCATGAATCAGCATCAACACGGGGTATTTTTTCTTTGCATCGAACCCGGGCGGCTTCAACAGAAACGTCTGTATGTTGGCGTCCTCAGCGCCTTTGGCCGTGAGCTCTTCGTAGTTCGGCAACTCGTACCTGGCAAGCAAATCATCATTGAAGTGGCTGAGAACCACGGGCGGGCCGCCCTTCGAGAGAGCTGCGCATATTTCCAGGGGAGCGCCGCCGCTCTGACGGGTGAACACAATGGTCTTTCCGTCCGGTGTGAACTGCATGTCGTCCAGCGTGTTTTCCCCGCTAATCGCGACTTTCGCGCCGCCTCCATCGATCGACAGATACTGAATCGACTGCCGTCCACGATCTTCCGCAGTGAAGAAGATGCGCTTCGAATCGGGAGACCATTGGAAACTGTTCACCCAACGGTCCAGCCAATCGGTCAGTACGGTCAGTTTGCCGGTCTTACGCTCCAACAGCATCAGACGAAAACGGTCGCTCTCATAACCGGCACGATTCTGCGCGCGATAAGCGAGATACTTCC
>CAXSIG010000778.1:386-2726 GCA_964237255.1 uncultured Bryobacteraceae bacterium | reverse complement strand
GATGCCGGCACTTTGGCAAGCGGCGCTGGCAGCGTAACCGGATTAACCGTTAATACAAAGGAAACAATTTGCCGAGATTGGCACGCCGCTGAATTTGCACCAGAACCCTTTTTTCTTCGTCGCCCTACCAAAACAAACGCCAGGGCCGAAACCGTAAACAGAAAAATCGATGCCGGTTCTGGTGCCGTAAACACGAATGTCGAACCGCTCATATAGTAGCCATCTGTGACAGCAAACTTCTGGACTGTAAAGGTTACAAGCCCTGATCCAGAAATAAGTTCAGTGCAGTTTGAGCCGACTCCAGCAGCACCAGGGAGGCCGCAAGGCAACGGAGATGTTTCGTCACGAGGGTCTTCATAGTACGGCCCCCGTAATAGTCCCGATACAGTAAAAGCCTCTGAAATCATTTGGGTGCTCAGTCCAACAGGTGGAGAGAAACTTACGACCGTAACCCCCAAAATGCCACTGTATCTAGGATTTCCAGGAAATCCGTCGGGTATGGGGTTCAGTGTCAAAAAGGCAGGTGGGCTAAGTGTGCAAGTCGGTCCGACGCCAATGAAGCATTGTGCAAATGGGGCCGGATTCTCCGTATTTCCAGCAGAGCCAGAAAATTAAACCCATCGGCAAGTCGAAGATCGGTGAACGTTCCCTGTGCGGTTGGACCGATCGTGATACTTCCGCTCGTAATCACCGCTCCCTGCGAAATTCCCACCGCAGCGCAGGCCAGCGCGATAAACTTCAGACAGCTCATGCGATCCTCCGGAAACGATCCGTCCAAAGTGACGCCGTAACGGCAAACACGCGAGCGGCAAGATTACAAGTAAAAACGAATACGGCTCTGGCGTTGAAAAGACCAGAGTGGTCGACCGTATATAAAGCTCCTCGCCAAGTTTAGAGATCGTGACTGTTGCTAGCCCCGTCCCAGAAAAGCTCTCTGGGCAAAGCGGTCTTGAGGCGTCCCCGGTAGGTAAAAGGCAGGGCACGTCGCTGACACCGGTATAGGGAGACACCACCGTTCCCGTTGCGGTAATCGGCGCGCTGAAGGTCTGGTCTTGGGTAGTATCTTGCGGCGAGAACGACACAACAGTGGGCAAGATGATTCCACTAAAATTGTCGTTTCTGGGGCCAATCGCTTCGTTTAAATTGAGGTAATCAATCGTCCCGACCTGGCAAGTTCCAACACTCGGGAAGCATCCCAAGAAAGTCCCGATTGGATTTCTCGAATTCGTCGTTCCAGAAAAACTAAAGCCGTCGCTCAGGGTGAGCGTGAAACTGCCCGATGACTGGCTATTTAGCGATATGCTTCCGCTCGTGATTGCTGCTGCCGATAAACTCGTCGCGTAACAGGCGACGAAGACGCTAAGCTTAAGCAAGCCCATGCGATCCTCCTTAGATCGTGTGACGCAGGGCCGGAGCGACTCTAGGAAGGTTGCCCGGCCCGAATTTGAGACTGTATCATACCTCCGGTGCCGTACATACCCGTCGAACTGACCAGCGCAACCAAACTTAACTCACCGAAAGAGGACAACCGCATGGCGGAGTTGAACGCGCTGATAGCGGTCGGCAAAGGTAACGCTCGACCGAAGCCACCAAGCCTACCGATTCCGAAGGCAAGGCCGGGACCGAAACTGCAGCTGATCGTTCACGCAACCAGGTCCGGTTACCGCAAAGGCTGCCGGTGCCTGTTGTGCAAACGGGCGAATGCGGAACAGTGCCGACAGGTTCAGGAGCGAAGGCGGGAAAGGTTGCGCGAGAACACGGTGAGTTCTCCGAGCTTTCAATCTCTTAACGCTCCCCACGTCGTGGATCTTTGATTAACCCACTTCGTGGCGTAGGGGCTCCCTCGACCTCAAGCAGCATCTCGAACAAGATCGCCTCTTGTTCCCCCATCAGCTCACGATCCCGCTTTCGTAAATATAGTCCGTCGCGCCCGTAAGTTACCCACCCGCGATCTTTCAGGTATTCCGTCCGTTCAGTACCGCTCATACCGGTGGCGTGTTTGACGAGGATCGCCAATAGCGATTCACTAATCATTCCGCCCTTTATAACATTTCGCTTTGGCGAAAATGGGGCGGAAGTGTTAGCCTGTTCCGGTGGGCATAAACCCTCCGCCGCGAGCAACGGGATTTCGATCGCGCCATCGACTGCGGGAGTGCCACCCTGGGAGACCTTTGCGCCGCCGGTATCGTGCATTTGGAAGTTGCCTGCATGTACCACGAGTGCCGGAACCGCAAGGGGAAATACCGCGTAACGTGTCTGATCGACAAGCACGGCGCCTCACTAAGAGTTGCCGATCTGAGGCAACTAATCAATCCGAATTGCCCAAAGTGGCGCGCGCGG
>CAXSIG010000778.1:0-376 GCA_964237255.1 uncultured Bryobacteraceae bacterium | reverse complement strand
ACTTTCCGAAAGAGCTGAAGGGCTTGACCGAACTTCAGCGAGACTTTTTGAGGACGAAGCCCCAGCCGTGAGACCGGGGATTCTATGGAGGAACGCGTCCTGTTAAACGCGTGGACAACTATGCCGAGGTAGTGGCGGGAACGTGAGAAAATTCTCACATGATGAACTAAGATGGCTCCAGCCGTAAGCACTCGATGACCCCCTGTGGCGCCGGAAGCGTAAAGGACTAATCCTGAATGCGTGAGAGCCGGATTAGTGAGAAGCCGCTGCCCAGCGGTGGGGCAGGAGGTCTTAAATCCGCGTAATGGGATGTTCGGCAATGCGGCTGAGCACATCACGGAACCAGGCAAACGGATCGATCTTGACGAGTTCGCAG
>CAXSIG010000777.1:0-2748 GCA_964237255.1 uncultured Bryobacteraceae bacterium | reverse complement strand
GCTCCGCCAAAAGAGAGCCTCGACGCAACGAAGGTCGCGCGCGGCAAGGCGATTCGCGCGGATTTCGAAGAACGGCTGATACGCGCGATGCCGCAGGTTGAAGTGATCGGAGCGTCGGTCGAGAGGCTTTGGAATACCGTGTCGGCGATCCTGCCGAATTTGCCGAACTGCCGTCAGCGATGGGTTGTGAAGCTCGATAGACTCGGCTTGGCCGTTTCGACGGGTTCGGCATGCGCCAGCGGGGATGAGGAAATGTCACATGTTATTGATGCAATGGGCTTTATGGATGCATCTTCGCGGATGCTGCGATTCAGCAGCGGTTGGGGGACGCAGCCGCGCGATTGGAGCGACTTGCTTGACGGACTCCGAACAACCCATGCCGAAATCGGCACTTATTTTGCCAGGTAGACTGCCAAAAGGGCGATGTCGGCTGGAGTAACGCCGCTGATTCGTTCCGCCTGGCCCAAAGTTTCGGGACGAACTTTTGCCAATTTTTGACGAGTCTCCGCACGCAGGCCGGTAATAGTCTGATAGTCCATTCCCAGTGGAATCGTTTTTCCTTCTTTGCTCCGCAGCTTTTCTACCGCACTTTCCTGTCGAGCGATGTACCCGGCGTATTTCAGGTCGATTTCGATCGCCTCCCACACTTCCGCACTAAAAGCCCCTTTCAAGTGCGCCGGCAGACTAGTGTGCATATTTCCGGGTCGCCGGAGCCAATGCGCGACTCGGACTTGCTCATAGCTGGCCTTTTCGACATGCTCGCGAAGACGGGCAAGTTCGGCTATTTTTAGAGCCAGCTTTTCGCTCCGGCGGACGCTAACCATGCCATGCCGCGCTGCGATTGGCGTCAACCGCAGATCGGCATTATCTTGCCTCAACAGCAGGCGATGCTCGGCTCGACTCGTGAACATGCGGTAGGGTTCGGGAGCCCCTTTAGTGACTAAATCGTCGATAAGGACGCCGATGTAGGCGTCCATACGTGACAGCAAAAACGGCTCTCTTCTTAGGATTTTTAGAGCCGCGTTTGCGCCCGCGACCAATCCTTGTGCTGCCGCCTCTTCGTAACCTGAGGTGCCATTAATCTGTCCGGCAAAATACAAATGGGGAATGCGCTTCGTCTCAAGAGTGTGAAAGAGTTGCGTCGGTGGGCAATAATCGTATTCGACAGCATAACCCGGACGCATAATCTCCGCACGCTCCAGTCCCCGGATGCTGCGGATAAACTCATACTGGATCTCAATTGGAAGGCTGGTTGAAAGGCCGTTGACGTAATATTCCTCCGTGTGCCGCCCCTCCGGCTCTAGGAATATTTGGTGCGAGTTTTTGTCGGCGAAGCGGACGACTTTGTCCTCGATTGAGGGACAGTAGCGCGGTCCGACCCCTTCGATGCGTCCGGTATAGAGAGGTGATCTATCGAGATTTGCCCGAATGATTTCGTGAGTTTCCGGCGAGGTGGCGGTAATCCAACAAGGACGCTGTTCCACATGGAACACCCCTTCCTGCCAACAATTTAACCTGGAAGTGTATTCGGAGCGTCGCTCCAAATCCTCCGGCTGGAACGAAAAAGTTTGCGGCGGATGATCACCGTCCTGTCGCTCGCACACTCCGAAGTCAATGGTTCTGCCATGAAGCCGGCAGGGTGTTCCCGTTTTGAATCGGCCGACTTCAAACCCGAGTTCGCGCAATGAGTCGCTGAGCGTGGAAAAACTGTCGCCCATTCGCCCGCCAGAGCGATTCAGCAAACCAACATGCAGCAAGCCCCGCATGAATGTTCCCGTCGTGACCACGACCGCCCGGGCGTTAAACCGGACTTCGAAATCCGTCTCCACGCCGCTGGCACCGTCTTCATTGATCAAAATTTGGACGGCGTTGGCTTGCTTCAAATCCAAATTCGCCGTTCTTTCCAGCCCCGCCTTGGCGAGAAATTGATACGCCGTTTTGTCGCATTGAGCGCGAGGGGAGCGAACGCTCGGACCCTTTCGAGCGTTGAGCATACGGAACTGGATGCTCGTCGCATCGGTATTCAGTCCCATCACCCCGCCGAGCGCATCGATTTCCCGGACCATTTGGCCCTTGGCCTGCCCCCCGATCGCCGGATTGCAGGACATCTGACCCACCGAGTCGAGATTCTGCGTCAGAATCAAAACCTGACAACCCACGCGCGCCGCAGCCGTCGCCGCCTCAATGCCGGCGTGACCAGCGCCGATGACCAGCACATCATAGGTCGTAGGATAGACAAACATGTTATACGTGGAACGCTTAAACCTATCCAAGTATTCCCTCTTTAGCCCGAGGTAATAACTCCGTCACGGTTGCCACAAATCTCGCACCTTCCAGGTTTTCGGAATGCACCAAAATATCCCCCCCGAACTCCGCCAACACTTGCCGACAGGCGCCACACGGCGTCACCGGCTCCCGCGAATCGGCGACGATAACGATCTCCTCAATTTGCCGCTCGCCGGCGGCGACTGCGACGGCGGCGGCAGTCCCGTGGTCGCCACGGCGCAAATCGTGAGTCCGAACGAAAGATTCTCGACGTTGCATCCGACAAAGATCCTGCCGCTCTTCGTTCGAAGCGCAGCACCCACCGAAAACGATGAGTAGGGCGCATAAGCACGGCTCCGTGCGTCTTTCGCCATTTCGACAAGCGAATGATCGATCATAATATGTTATCGCTGAGTTGTTTACTGTATCTGATTATCGCAGTTCCCAGTTCGCGGTTGCAATTTGCCCGGCTTTCCGGGATAT
>CAXSIG010000776.1:0-2754 GCA_964237255.1 uncultured Bryobacteraceae bacterium | reverse complement strand
CGGTCAGCAGGCGCTCGCCGCCGCCCGAGGGCGTCATGACGCCGATGCGGAAATTGCCGGTGACGCGGGTGAAGGCGATCAGGTCGCCGCGCGGGCTCCATACCGGCGTCGCATAGCGGCCGCCGCCAAAGCTGATGCGGTGCTGGTCCGAGCCATCGGCGTTCATCACATAGAGAAGCTTCTTACCGCGTTGGGCTACGGAAAACGCAATCTGCCGTCCATCGGGAGCAATGGCTGGGGCGCCCAGCAGGTGGGCATTGACACCGCTCCATAACTCCCGATCGACTTCGTGGGACTGCTTCCAGATGCTTTCTTTGGTACCGATCGTGTCAACTGCCGTGCCGCTGGCCGATGAAACATATAAAAGATAATCCGGACCCAGGCGGGGAGAAGACGCGGAGCCCGATGTGAGTGAAACGCGGCTTGCGGAAGACGCTTCGGCGGGAGAACTACCGAGCTTCAGTCGCCAGAGGGTGGTCTTCGGGTTGGTGCGCGTCGCTACCAATCGGCGACCATCGGCGCTGGCCGACAATGACGTGTAGCGATCCAGTCCGGAAGTCAGTCGGTGTGGAATGCGACGGTCGACATCGACGCTGTAGAGCCATGGTCCCGACCCGTCGGGGCTGGTCGCTAGATATAGCAGCGTCCGGCTGTCGAACAAAACGGGGTGGCTTACGCGACCGGCGTGCGATGTGATTCGTTCCGGTTTTCCGCCGGAAGCAGGGATGCGCCAGATGTCGAGTTTATCGGGGAGCGAGCCTTGGACGAAGTAGATGAAGTCCGCCCGTTCGGACCAGATCGGGAAGTGGCCATGTAAGCCGGCTCGAGCGGTGAAGATCAGGCGGTCGTCCGAACGGAGCTTGCCATCGGACACGAAGAGTGGATCTCCCGGACCGGGCGTGTGATACACCAAGCGGGCGCCATCGCGCGTCCAGTCGAATTCGGCTGCGCCTTCCAGATAGGGTCTCGGTTCTCCGCCCAGCGTTGGAACAGCCCACACGCCGATACCACGGCCGTTTGTCCCGGCTTGCTTGCGAGTCCAATACGTAACGAGAGATCCGTCGGGGGAAAAACCAACGGTGCGTATCGCAGGATTCGCGAGTCCCAACACTTTGCCTTGTGTCAGGTTATGGAACTCGCCGGACCCGACTTGCGTGACCCAGACATCGACCTGCCCGCCACGGTCGGACAAAAATGCCAGAAAGCGACCGTCGCGGGACACGGCGGCAGCTTGCTCTACGCCGTCGAAATCCGTTACCGGCCGGATCTGGGCGTGAGCGATTGGGCTTTCCCAGAAGTAACCGGTGGTCCTTAACCAGAAGGCCGCGCCAGAAAACAAAGCAAGGGCGACCGCGCCCCACACCGCAAGTGAGCGCCAGGCAGACGGCTTTCCGATTTCGGGCTTGACCGCTTCGTTCGAGACACCTTGGGCACCCGAGGAGGCGATCACGGGCGCGATGAACCTGTAGCCTTTGCGGGCTACGGTTTCGACAAAGAGCGGCGAATCGGCTGAATCGCCCAAGGCGCCGCGCAACCGTTTAACTGCCGCGTTCAAGCTGTGTTCGAAGTCTACGTGGGTGTCGGCCGGCCAGAGTCGCTTTTCCAGTTCCTCACGAGTCACGATCTCGCCGGGGCGTTCGATCAGGGCGGCCAATAGCTCGACCGGCTGGCCATTCAACTTGATCCGCAACCCATGCTTACGCAACTCACCAGCGGCGGGGTCAAACTCGAAAGCTGCGAAGCGGACAATTCGGCCCGTGGTGCCCGAGTCCTTCATGATTGCGCCTTTTTACAGCCTCTGCACCGTGAGTTTAACAAGTCACCGAAGCCGGTAACCCTCGGAAAATCAGCAAGATCCCGTGTCACCTCCATCTTTCCTTCATTTCATTCGGGAACTTGCTGGATTCGCTTTATCGTGCGGCTGAAGGAGTAGTCATTATGAAACCGACGGCACGAAAGCCTTTCGCGATTCTGGCAGGACTGGTGCTTTTAGCGCCATTCGCAATCGCTACGACACAACTGGGGTATACGTCGACATCGACGCGTAGCCCAATTCCCAACAACCTGTACGCGACCCAGTGGGGCGCTTCGCCACTGTTTAACTTCCTTATGGAAACGTCGAATGCGGCGTGGGGCTATGACCTGATTCATGCCACGAATACCTTTGCGGTGGCGGCGCCGGACGGGACGCCTTCGCAAAGCGGCTGGCACGATCACCCGGTGCCGATTGGACTGGTGCAGGTTATTTCCGGCGGCGTGTGGATTCAGGAAGGCGAGGAGCTGGGCTGCCTTACGTATTACCCGACGGGCTCCATGTTCGTGGAGGGAGCGGGCCATAAGCACAATGCCTTCAACTTCGACAAAAAGACGCCTGGGGTGACTTTGGCTACCTGGTTCCTGGAGCGGTCGCTGGCGAGCACTCGACGAGATCAACCGGATCCGGTTACGGGGAATCCGACTCTTGCCTCGGCGCCGCCCCTGGCTTTGTGCGCCGGTAGCCCCGTTCCTCCTCCGCAGTAGCCGCCGGCCGTTACAGCAAGTTTTGGAGCCGCTGTCCCGCGGCGTCCAGGGTTTCGAGCTTCTTGCAGAAGCAAAAGCGCATGGTCTGTGCGCCATCTTTCGCTTCCGAATAGAAGCTCGAACCCGGGACACCGACTACGCCGACTTTTTCCAACATGTGGCGGGCGAAGGCGAAGTCATCCGGGAGGCCGAATTTCGAGATATCGGCCATGACGTAGTAAGCGCCGGCCGGGT
>CAXSIG010000775.1:0-2755 GCA_964237255.1 uncultured Bryobacteraceae bacterium | reverse complement strand
ACTAGTAAGCTGTCCCGGCGATAACGAAACAGCATACGGATACGTCTCAAAGATGTGGGACAGTATCGGAAGTTGCTGGAAGTAACGGCAGAAGAAAGAACGGAACTAACGCGGTGGGCGCAATCGCGAACACTACCAGCGGGTGATGTCTTTCGCGCGCGAATCATTCTCGGCCTGGCTGACGGTTTGACCTGGGAACAGATTGCGTCGCAGTTAGACACGACAGGACCGACTATCTGGCGATGGAAGACCCGCTTCGAGAAGGATCGTATAGCCGGACTGGAAGCACGCCACAAAGGGAGCAAGCCGCGCGTGGCAACGCCGGCGATGCAAGCGCGGGTTGCCCGTAAGACTTTGCAGTCGCCGACGGACGGCAGCACGCATTGGTCTTGCCGGAAAATGGCGGCGGCCCTGGGATTAAGCAAGACAACGGTTCAGCGTGTATGGGCGCAAGCGCGTCTGAAGCCGCATCGCCTGGACCGCTACATGGTCAGCGACGATCCGCGGTTTGAAGAAAAGGCGGCAGACATCATTGGTCTCTACATGAATCCACCGCAGCATGCGGCCGTGTTCTGCGTCGATGAAAAGACCGCGATTCAAGCTTTGGACCGTCTTGACCCGGTGCTTCCGTTGTCACCGGGAAGAGCGGAGCGGCACGGTTTCGAGTACTACCGGCACGGGACATTGTCGCTTTACGCGGCACTCGATATTCAAACCGGAAAGGTACAGGGAATGACAGCAGCACGCCACACCAGCGCCGAGTTTGTTTCCTTCCTGCAAGGTCTGGTCAGCCGAACCGCCTGGGCGAAGGAGATTCATATCGTGCTCGACAACCTTTCCGCACATAAAATAAAAGATGTCGGACGCTTTTTGATCGAACATCCTCGTGTTCGGTCCCACTTCACGCCAACCTACTCGTCTTGGCTCAATCAAGTGGAACTATGGTTCGCCAAGATCCAGCGCGACGTCATCTCCCGAGGCATATTCACTTCCGTTGCCGACCTCGGCAACAAACTACGTAAATACATTCGCGCTTACTCTAAATCAGCCCGCCCCTTCCGCTGGACCTACACCGATCCTAACCGTAGAATTAAACCTAATGCAATCACTGGGACAGCTTACTAGTAGCATTCTGGTTAACGAAGCCGCCAAGTCTCCGTGCTCCCGAAGAACAACTTTGGGTAGCAACGATAGCCGCCGCTAGTCCGCAGGTTGCCGCAGTCGAACAACTGGCTCAGCAGTTCCGCCAAATATTCAAGGAGCGGAATCCCGAAGCGTTTAGGTCGTGGTTAATACGAGGCCAACAGTCGAACATTCCCGCAGGATGAGCTTCACCGCCGGAATCTACAGAGATTACGACGCTGTGCTGGCAGCGGTAGAACAGCGCTGGAGCAATGGACAAGTTGAAGGACAAGTACACCGGCTCAAGCTTATTAAACGGCAAATGTACGGCCGTGGCGGATTCCAGCTCTTGCGCCAACGCGTACTTCCATTCCGATGCCAGTGCCTGGAGCATTCTCCATGACAAAATCCACCAAAAGAGCAGAAGACCCTTTGGGGTGACCGCCATTGGCCGGTTTTGACGTGACCGCCGAAGACTCGGAACTTAACGACTTTCTTTGTTGCTATCTTGATCGATCCTACTCTGGCTGGATTGCAGCCTATTCATATTCAAGCTTTAGCGGTTCATGCGCACCAATCGCCCTTTCCCCAGAATGATAAACAGCCCGTTCATCTCGACCTCTTAAATGGCCAGGCCGGTCATTGTGGTTACTATGCCACGAGCCTGTTGGTTGCTGATTGTGTTTGCTTTCGACTGAGCCGGTTCATCAAGAAGCTGGCTTACTTCGACGGTCTCCTCATCGACGATCTCGGGTACGTCCAACAAAGCCGCGAGAAGATGAAAGTGCTGTTTTACGCTGTTGGCCGAACTGTATGAACGTGGAAGCGTTTTCATCTCCAGCAACTTGCCGTTTTCGAAATGGCAGCGGTCTTCAGGGATCCGATGACCACGGCAGCAGTGATAGATCGGCTGGTTCATCACAGGTAAGCCCCGGCGCAAGCGGGGCTTTTTCATTCTGGGAAGCTTTTGTCCTCTCCCGCTGGAAGCTTCACAATTGACACACGTGCTCGCCACGGCGGCGCATCGCGCGCCCTAGCTTTCGTCTCTGAGAGCGTTTTGGCTTACCATGCTCCTTGATTCAGAGGTCACGAACTGCTGATGACACTCTTCGATCTACAGGTAAATAGACCTCTTATCCGAATCCTCAACTGTATGAGCGATTGCCACTCTGACACCGACTGCGTTTCGAGCAGCAAGCAGAGATACAATCTCGGAACTGAGGTCGACGGAGTCCCCGCCGGAACCGTCCGGTAGCGCTGCTTTCGATAGCCGTCCGGCTGTACTCGCCAACTGTGTTTGCGCTTGCTCGATTCCGGCAAGCGCGGAAGAGATTGCATTCATCCGTGGTTCCCCAAACTCCTACCGGCTGTCTCCAGCTTAGTTTTAAGGAAAGTCGGCTACTTCCGGGACGAAGGACAATTAAGGTCTAAGCCCGATGCTGTTGGTTCTGAGTCCAGAACTCGAACTTTCGCGGAGAATGTTCGGCGCAGCGGGGCCAATGCAATCCAAGTTTAAGCCTTTTCTAGTACGCGGTACTAATTCAGGTAAGACTTTCGGTTTCCACGTGCTCGCAACCAGATTCGGGGTTATTTATTAAGTAGGAAACTAACTATGGAATGGGTAAAAGCAAAG
>CAXSIG010000774.1:0-2756 GCA_964237255.1 uncultured Bryobacteraceae bacterium | reverse complement strand
CCCAGAAGATGGCAAGGATCGGTAAGCCGTACGCGAGGGTCATGCGGAACTCGGCAGTGAACGCCGTGGTGATCAGGATGGCTGCCATGAGTCCGGCGCCCAGCAGGCTGGTGTATGGATAGCCCCACATGCGAAACGCGAGTTGTTCACCGGCGTGAGCGTGGCGGAAATACAGGTGGGTCACGAAGATCATGAGCCAGGTGAACATCGCTCCGAACATAGAGATGGCGATCATCAGGGTGAACGAAGTATCGGGGAAGAAGACGTTGAGCAGCGTGGCAAGGGCGATGCCGATGGACGACATTAGCAGCGCCGAAACCGGCGTTCCCCGTTTGCTGAGTTCTCCGAATCGGCTGGGCGCGTAACCGGCGCGGGCCAGGCTGAACATCATACGCGTGGTGATGTAGAGTTGGCTGTTCATGGCAGAAAGCGCGGCGACCAGAATGACGAAGTTCACGACGCCCGCTGCGAAGGGGACGTGGAAACGAGACATGACGGTGACGAACGGGCTTTCGGTTTTGCCGGCCTGCGTCCAGGGCAGGATGGCGACGACGATGGCGAGCGTGAGTAGGTAGAAGATGACGAGGCGCGCGACTGTGGAGCGAAATGCTTTGCCGATGGCGCGCTGCGGATCCTCGGCCTCGCCTGCGGCTACCGCGATCATCTCAATGCTGAGATAGCTGAAGATGGAGACGATTACCGCGACCCATAAGCCCCAAGCTCCGTGAGGGAAGAAGCCTCCGTGGGCCGTGTAATTCGAGAATCCCGTACCGGTTACGACCCACAGGCCGAGCAGGATGAAGACTACGATCGCTGTCACCTTGAGCGCGGAAAAAATGTATTCCACCGTGCCGAAGACTTTCACGTTGAGCGCGTTTACGGCGACGAGAACGGACGAGAAGCCGACGATCCAGAGCCAGCCAGGAACGGCGGGAAACCAGTAGCGCATATAGACGGCGATAGCAGTTACTTCCGTACCGACGGCGAACACAATGCAGGACCAGTATGCGTAGCGCACCATGAAGCCGGCGAGAGGACCGATGTAGAATTCCGCCCACGCCCCGAACGATCCGGGCGTGGGATGAACCACCGTCATTTCGGCAAGACAGCCCATGAGTAGGAACGCGATCAGCGCGCCGATGGCATAGCTGACGATCACCGAGGGTCCGGCAAAACCGATGGCGAATCCGCTGCCGAGAAACAGGCCGGTTCCGATGGCGCCACCGATAGCGATCATGGTGAGCTGCGCGGAGGTAAGGCCGCGCTGCAGACCTTGCTCGCGGTGTTCAATCGCTGCGAAGGGCGCGGACGCAGCTGTGGCGTAGAGAACCGGTTTTGCCGGTGAAGTTTTATCCATTGTGCTTCGTTTCGGAGCCGAGTTCGGGGTCGAGACGACCCTCCGTCGCGCGGGTTTTGCGGATATATTTCTCGATTTCGGGGAGCGTTGAAACGAAGCCAAAGTTTGCCGGATAGAACGGGCGGTTCTGTTGTTTGTGGACTTTACGGACTTTGACGACTTCGGTCATCTCGGCTGCCATGCGGTCGCGGCGGTCAGATTGGATTTTAAATAGACGGGCTTCGGCGGCGTGAAATTGCTTCGAGAGTCGCTGTTCGTAAACAGAGAGCTTGAGGAGCGTGTCGGCATCCACCTTAAAGGTGACCGCTGCGGCTAGGCCGGACTGGATGGGCTGCATGTTCTCTCCATCTCCCAGGTTAATGGCTTCGGCGTGCCGTTCGTGGCCGAGGGTGAAGAGGGAGCTTTCCAGCGCACCGACGCGGCGCATGCGCCAGCGGAATTCGGAAAGGGATTGAGTCGCCTCCTTTTCCAGATCGCCGATGGGGGCGTACATCTTGTGGCAGCGGGCTTCGAATGCTTTAAAGGCTTCGAGATCTTCCCATGGCATTACGACCACGTGCGAAGTAAATCCGTGCCGAAGTGCGTTTAAGCTGGAGCGGCGTTTTCCTTCATCGGTTTTGGGTCCGGTGGACTTTTCAGAATTGATGCGGTTCTGTTCCGCTTTCGTTGCGGCTTGATCGATTGGAATCGGATTCGCGTTCATTGCGACTACAGTCTGGCATGGTGGTGCGGGGCATTTTTGCTAAGTCGCTGAAATCGCAGAGAAAGGGTGACGTGATCGCCTTTTTAGGCATCGATTATTTTTGTAAATAATTGTTTTTATCGTATTTAATCGAGAAAGAAAATGGCAAAATGTCTGTTTGTGCAAAAGAGAACCGATTTCAGCAATACCGGCGATTTCCTAGGGGACTTGAGTTTGTCACAATGTAAGTCTTTGGGTATGGCTTCTTCTCAAGAGACGCATCCGACCTTAGAGGAAATGGAAGCATTCTGCCGCGATTCCGGGAGTGAATCGGAGTCCCGGGTTATCGATCAGCACATCAGCTATTGCGCGAAGTGTTCGCGCGAGATGGCGCGGATGGTCAGGCAACTTGTAGAGGAAGAGAAGCAGCCGCAGGGCGACTACGCGCATGTTAGCGCGGCTTCGGTTGCAAGCGCATAGTAATCTGTCGATCTCCGTCGACCAGAACTTCCTGATCGAAACCCTCAGAGAGCTCGTAACCCTGTATCGATGGAGCGAGGGTATACACTCCCGGTCCCAAACCGGTGAATTCAAAGTGTCCATCCGCGGGGAGTAGCGCGGTTTGCGTGTCCCACGCGCGGTCCAGTGAGATGAGCATTCGCATTCCTTCCGGAATCGGTTTGCCATCGGCGAGAACCACTTGACCTTTCAGCTTGT
>CAXSIG010000773.1:2481-2756 GCA_964237255.1 uncultured Bryobacteraceae bacterium | reverse complement strand
TGATCAGGTCGAGGAGCGGACCGATATCTCGCATCGCCGCCTTGCGAACCTTCAGATCCGGGAGTGAGATGAGCGCGGGAGCAACCGCGTCTTCCGTCAGGGCGCTGATCATAGTGATGCCTCGATTGTTGTACCTAGGGCTTCTCCTCGAAGAACACGCGCCAGCACGTCGGATTCAAAACCGGGAGCGATTAATACTCGAGCAACCCCCTGATCGAGAGCGTAAGTCGCCGCATTCAGCTTCGCCTGCATTCCGCCTTTTGCCACGCCGCTGT
>CAXSIG010000773.1:0-2471 GCA_964237255.1 uncultured Bryobacteraceae bacterium | reverse complement strand
TTGACGCGCGGTCCGGGCGGTAAGGCGAGGGATCGGACGTTTCTCCGAGTCAAGAACACCGGCGACATCTGTCAGGAAAATCAACAATTCGGCTTCGAATGCCGCCGCGCAGGCCACTGCCATCTGGTCCGCATTGACATTCCAGAAGCGTCCCTCCAAATCGCCCGCGAGACACGCAATAACCGGTAAAAAGCTTGCCGAGGAAAGCGTATCCAGCAGTCTCGAATTCGCCCCGGTTACCCGACCGACGAACCCAAGCTCCGGATTCATCTGTTCCGCTTGCACCAGCCAACCATCCAGGCCAGTAAGCCCGACAGCGCCGCAACCCACACGAATCAATGAAGCTACCAATTCACCATTCACCGTTCCCGTAAGAACCTTTAGGACTGCATCCATGGTTTCTTGCGTAGTAACGCGCAATCCGTCTCGGAACTCGCTTACGATGCCGCGTTCTTCCAGATAGTGCGTGATTTGCTTCCCTCCCCCATGGACTACCGCGATCTTATGGCCGCTTGATAGCAGCGAGGCAATCTGTCGAGAGAGAGCGTCGCGCTGCGAAGCGGAATCGATCAACGTTCCGCCGATCTTAATCAGCAGTTTCATTGCAGCGCTTCGGTCTCCGGAAGACCGAACATCAGATTCAGGTTCTGGATCGCCTGACCGGCGGCTCCTTTTACCAGATTGTCAATGGCGGTAACCACCACCACGCGACCGGTAGCCGGGTCCGCTACCCACCCGATGTCGCAAAAGTTAGTGTGGGCCACTGCATGGATATCCGGGAGCTTGCCGGGTTTGTAAATCCGCACAAATGGCTCGTCGTCATATCGGTCGCGATAAGTCGATTCGATGTTTTCGATAGTGCCTGGAGTCGCTCGAAAGTAAATGGTTTCGAGGATGCCACGATCAATCGGAATGAGCTGCGCGGTAAAGCTGATTTCGGATTCGGCCAACCCAGTGATCTGGAGAATCTCGGGGACGTGTCGATGGTTCAAAACGGAATAAGCCGAGAAATTATTCGTCACTTCACAAAAGCTGGTCTTGAGTGAAGGCTTACGCCCGGCTCCGCTCACACCGGATTTCGCATCGCAGACGATTCCGGCTGCACGCTCGACGATTCCGGCGGAGACGAGGGGAGCCAAAGCGAGATTAGCCGCCGTTGGATAGCAGCCAGGGTTCGAAACGAACCGGGAGCCGATGATCTTTGCGCGATTATATTCCGGAAGACCGTACACTGCAGATGCCAGAAGTTGAGGCGCGGTGTGCGTTTCCTTGTACCAGTGGCTATACCTTTCGGCCGTGCCAAGACGAAAGGCTCCACTTAAATCAACGACACGGGTGCCGCTTTCAACCAGCCAGGGCGCGGCTTCCAGAGATACTTCCGGTGATGTCGCCAACAATACCGCGTCTAGTTTCGCGCGCGACACCGCTTCCGCGGTAAACGGCATCCGAGGAAGATCGGGATAAGATTCGGCCGTTTCACGATGGTCCAATAACACAGACCCAAAAGCGGAGTGGCGGCGCAGGATTCGGATCAGCTCAGCTCCGCTGTAGCCGGAATGCCCGGCGACGCCAATTTGGAAACGCATAATTATTCGTTGCTATGAATAATTATACCATTCCTCCCGCACGACATAACAGTTGTGTCCGGACCTATCGACGGCATCTTAAAGCGGTCGGGCAGATCCGTGGCTGACACGTAAACCCCTACTTTTCAAATTGCGGGTTTCCGGTAAAGTGAATGGATTCCACAGCGCCATGAATGAACCAGCCGCAAGTCTGTACAACGAGGATCTGGCGCCCGTCCCGCCGCATCGCCGCACTTGGGGCGTGTATAATTACGCATCGCTTTGGGTTGCCATGAGCGTCTGCATCCCCACCTATATGCTGGCCAGCGGCTTGATTGCCGGCGGCATGAGTTGGAAGCAAGCGATCGGAACCATCCTGCTTGGCAATCTAATCGTGCTGGTTCCGATGATCCTCAACGCGCATGCCGGCGCCAAGTATGGCATTCCCTTCCCCGTGTTCGTGCGGGCCTCGTTCGGAGTACGCGGAGCAAATGTTCCCGCATTATTGCGCGCGATCGTTGCGTGCGGATGGTTCGGTATCCAGGCATGGATCGGTGGGCAGGCAATTTATTCCATGCTGGGCATTCTGCTGCCTTCCGCGGCTGGCAATCCGGCACTCGGATGGATCTGCTTCCTCTTGTTCTGGCTGTTAAACATGGCCGTTATCTGGCGCGGTATCGAAGCGATTAAGATACTGGAAGGCATCGGCGCACCGTTCATGCTCGGTGTCGGGCTGCTTCTCTTGTGGTGGATCACGCGGAAGGCGGGTGGCCTGGGTCCGGTACTCAGCACCCCCTCCAAATTTCAAACCACGGGAGAGTTCCTAAAGTTTTTCGTACCCTCGCTAACCGGAATGGTGGGCTTCTGGGCGACCGTGGCGCTAAACATCCCGGACTTCACCCGCTA
>CAXSIG010000772.1:959-2759 GCA_964237255.1 uncultured Bryobacteraceae bacterium | reverse complement strand
GTTCGATCCGTTGTTTCCCGCGGAAACAACCACAATCACACCGGCTTGCGTCGCTCGCTCTACGGCCTGGACTTGGATATCGTCAGTCAACCGTCGAGACCTGGTAAACCCGATGCTCAGATTGACGATATCCATGCCGTCTTTGACGGCGTCGTCCAACGCTTTCAGAATAACGTCGGACGTGGAACCCTGGGTGGAATTGGGACTTCCGAACACCTTGTAGCTGCCAATCCAAGCGCCTTGTGCGATCCCGGTCAGAGTAGCGAGAGGGGCTGTCACGGTACCGCCCGCGGTAATCATGGCCAAAGCCGTCCCGTGTCCAACATGATCCCGAGCCGAAAGGTCCGGATCTCTCTTGTTCAGCATCGATACATAGCTTCGCGCGACGATGATCTTGTTATTCGTAAACGTCGTGTCGGATGCGCTGTTTACCAGAGGAAAGCCAGACGGGATCGTAAGTGGGCTGTTTTGAAACGCCGGATGGCTGACATCCACACCCGTATCGATAATGCCGATCTTAACGCCCGCCCCCGCATTCGACGGCCCGCCGATCTGCGCCCAAGCGTCCGTAATCTTGTTCACCACCACTGCGCGATCCAGAAGCAGCGACACTTCTTCTACGGGCCGTACCCGAAGAACGTTCGGCAGGTTCTCCCAAGGCGTGGGGTTAGCGGCGGTCGTTTGCACCAGCAGAGCGTTGGCCACGGTGTCTACCTGCTCCAAAATTTGGGCGCCATTTTGCTCGAGGTTCGCCCGAACCGCGGCTTGCTCCCCAACCACTCGCGCACGGTGCCTCACCGCTTCCGCACTCAAGAGGTTGGCGCGAACTCCACGAACGCCAACTACGGCGACGTGCGACGCTACCGGTTCCGTCGAAAGCTCAACGATGTATCGGTTCGGAATGGGTGCTGCGGAAAGAAGAAGAGGGCCGAAAAAGAAGACAAACCGGCGAAACGCCATATGGATTTTGAGCATCGGAGGCGGGAACAGGTTGCTCCCGTTCGGTAAAGAATATGTAAAGCTGCTTTTCTGTATTTTACAGCTTGTTACCATAAGGAAATATGACGACCGATATGGTGGCGCCTTCCGGCCCGATGTCGGACGCGGTGACTGACGGCGTGCGGGTGGAAGTGATGTCCCGTCATATGCCGGAACAGTCCTCGCTCAATCAGGGCCGCTGGCTTTTTGAATATACTGTTCGCATCACCAATCAACTCGATGCTCCGGTCCAGTTGATGAGCCGTCACTGGTTTATCACAGACGCGCTGGAACGCGTTCGCGAGGTCGCTGGGGAAGGTGTTGTCGGAAAACAGCCCGTTCTTCAACCGGGCGAACAATTTCAGTATTCGTCCTGGTGCCCCCTTTCCACGCCGACCGGCTTTATGTACGGCACATACTTAATGACCGGTGAGGGCCGCGCGCCTTTCACCGTGCAAATTGCGCCATTTGGGCTCCGCGCGCGCTACACAGTTCACTAATCCCACGAAAAACTTATGCGTTACCTTCTGCTGCTTTTTCTGTTCGTAGCGGAGACCGCCGCACAGCCGCCCCGCATGCGAAGGCAGCCCGCCTCCGACAATGCCGATGCAAAACCGGTGAGCCTGAGCGGTGTCGTTACGCAATCGGAGGCTTCGTCCCTTGTAATTGAGGCCACGGACCACCGCATTCTTACTTTCAAAATTACTCGCGCCACCCAGTTGCCCTCTGCCCCATTAAGGCCGGGCGACGGTGTACACATCGAAGGGCAGCAGGATCAGGAGTCTTATTTGACCGCCACCGCCGTTACCCTCGATAAATCCG
>CAXSIG010000772.1:0-949 GCA_964237255.1 uncultured Bryobacteraceae bacterium | reverse complement strand
CGTCGCGCCCTCCGCACCGCAGTTGGGGGACTCCGACCAGCCTAAGATTGCCAGGGCCGCGCCGGTTTTTGCGCCCGCCAAACCCGATCCCGATGACAATGGTCCTCCGCGATTGCGGCACGGTCAGAAGAATCCGCCTCAAGCTAAGCCTCTTCCGCCAGACGAGCCCGTTACCGAAGCACGAAAAATTCCGGATCCCGTATTACAAGGAGCTGAAGATCGCCCGGAACCGGTGCGCGACACGCCGAAAACCGAACCCGACCTGATTGAGCGGGCCCGTGAGTGGGCGCTTTCGTTTACCGAAACGCTTCCAAATTACGTATGCCAGCAGTTCACCACGCGTTATTTGAAGGTACCGGGCCAGCGTGAATGGCAAGCCAAAGATGTGGTGAGCGCGAACGTGGTCTATGAAAACGGGAAAGAAGACTACAGGAATGTCGCCATCAACGGCAAAGCCCAATCGAAGAAGATGGAGGAATTGCCCGGCTCCTGGTCCACCGGAGAATTCGGAACCACCTTACGAAGCCTTTTCAACCCAGGACGCCAAACCAAGTTCAAGTACGTAAAAAACAGCCAGATCAGCGGGATGACCGCTTCTGTCTACGACTACACCGTTGACCGCCGGCATTCCGACTGGCGTGTTCAACTTGGCGGCCAGTCCATCGTTCCAGCCTATTCGGGGCGCGTCTGGATCGATCAAAAAACCGCGCGCGTGATCCGTATCGAGATGCAGGCTGACGATATCCCCAAGGATTTTCCGCTCGACCGTGTCGAGTCCGCGAGCGATTATGGTCTTGTTCGTCTGGCAACAGCCGATCAATTTATGCTTCCGCTTCATGCCGAAACGCTGAGCTGCGAACGCGGGACCACATATTGCAGCCGCAACACAATCGATTTTCGAAACTACAAGAAATTCAGCGGCGATGCCGTCATCACGTTCCAAGAGTAA
>CAXSIG010000771.1:0-2768 GCA_964237255.1 uncultured Bryobacteraceae bacterium | reverse complement strand
ACGAGCGCCTGTGGTCTCGGCGAGGATAATGTCTCGGGCAACCATCACGTCTTCCGAACTGGAAGGAATACCCCCCAAACCCAGGCGCGTCGATGTCACGCCTTCATGCATGTCGCCACCGGAACTGAGATTCAGGTCTTCACAATGATCGATGACTGGTAGATCGAGCGAGCGTGCGAACTCCATGGCTCGACGCATCACGCGGGAATTCATGACAGGGCGGCCATCGTCGGAAATGGCTACTATGCCGGCCTTCTTCATGGATGCGATCGACGCCAACTCTTCGCCGGCGGAGCCTTTAGTAATTGCCCCGATCGGTAGAACATTCACTACGGCTTTCTGCTTCGCACGGGACACGATATAGCTGGTAACGGTCGCGCTATCGTTAACCGGCATGGTGTTCGGCATGCTACAAATGGTGGTAAACCCGCCCGCTGCCGCCGCCCGTGCGCCCGTCTCGATAGTCTCGGCATGTTCGATGCCGGGCTCGCGCAAGTGGACGTGCATGTCGATAAAACCCGGTGCGACAATCAGGCCCTTCGCGTCGAATTCCGAAGAGGCCGTCGCCGGGGAGTCGGCGAAGTAGCCGTCAACGATGGCGATGTCGCGCACACCGTCGAAGCCCGTCGCTGGATCCAACACGCGGCCATTTCGTATGAGTAGCGAATTCACGCGAGCACCCGTTCCAAAACCGCCATCCGCACAGCTATGCCGTTTTCCACTTGATTCAGAATCACCGAGCGCTGGCTATCGGCAACCTCGCTCGATAACTCCCGGCCCCGGTTAATCGGGCCGGGATGCATGACGATCGCGTGCGGCTTCGCGAGCGAGAGATGTTCCAGGCGCAACCCGTAGAACTGGAAGTACTCGCCCGCCGACATCGGAATCTCATGCTGCCTTTCCAACTGAACACGTAGCATCATAATGACGTCGGCGTCTTGGATGGCTTCGCGGATATCGTTCGTCAGCGTCACATGTGGAGCAAGTTCGGCCAGCTCTCGCGGCAACAACGAAGCCGGACCGCAGAGCACGATGTCCGCGCCGAACTTCGAGAGCAGATGAACGTTGGACCTGGCAACTCGGCTATGGGCTATATCGCCGATGATGGCCACGCGCAGCTTCTCCAAGGACGGGCGTTGATCCAAAATCGTTCGAGCGTCCAGGAGCGCTTGTGTCGGATGCTCATGCGTCCCATCGCCGGCGTTGATGATCGGTATCGGCAGATGCCTCGCCAGAAAGTGCGGCGCTCCCGATGCCGCGTGTCGCATCACGATCGCTTGCGGGCGCATTGCACCCAACGTATTCAACGTATCGACCAGCGATTCACCTTTGGACACGCTCGATCCCGAAGCAGTGATGGAAAGGGCTTCGCCGCCCAAACGCTTGATCGCGATTTCAAAGCTGGTCCGTGTTCGTGTGGATGCTTCAAAAAACAAGTTGACCACCATCTTGCCGCCCAGCCCTTCGAACTTCTGAAACGGCTTTCCGGGCAGCGGCTGAAAGTGGCGGGAGCGCTCAAGGATGGCCTCGATTTCCGGTCGTTCCAGATGCTCGATGCCGAGCAGGTTCAAGCTTTCTCCACCAGCAGAACTTTCTCCATGCCATCGATCTCATGGAACTTCACCTCGATAATTTCGATGTCGGACGTCTGCACTGTGCGACCGATGTATTGCGCTTCGATCGGCAGTTCGCGATGTCCTCGGTCGATCAGCACCAGGAGCTGAACGCGCGCCGGCCGACCGTGATCGAACAGAGCGTCGAGTGCGCCGCGAATTGTCCGTCCGGTATACAAGACGTCATCCATCAGGATGATTTCCTTCCCCTGTACGGAAAACGCAATGTCCGTGCTGTTCACAACCGGTTTGACACCGACGGTGCTCAGGTCGTCGCGGTACAGATTGATGTCGAGAATTCCAACTGGAATCTGCCGCTTTTCCAGGGCTTCTAATTTGGCGGCAAGCCGTTGCGCCAGAGGCACGCCACGGCGCTTGATGCCGATGAATGCGAGGTCATCCAGGCTGCGGCTTCTTTCGAGCACTTCGTGCGCCAGCCGTACCAGCGTCCTGTCGATTTCGGACGCACTCATCAATTGACTCTTCTCGCGTGTCGCAGCCATTCGGATTAGTTTACTAAAAGCGCCGCATGCGACCCCTGACGCGGCGGGCGAGCTTTTCGATTTCCTCCGTCTTCTTGATGCTGTTCAGCGATAGGACATGACTGGTATCACGTTCCATATCGGCAAGAAGGGTTTGCGACAACTCCGTGATCTGCCGCAGGTCTTCGAGCGACTTCTCAAAATCGGCCTTCAGAATGGCTTCGGATTGTTTCTTGCCGTTCGGTAGCCTTCGATCCGCAGCGTCCGGCTCTTTCTTGCCCATAAAATCCGGTTCTTGTGCAAAGGCCAGGAGTGCGGCAAAGCAAAGCATACGATGCATAAAGCTGTTGCTATCATCTCAAAGGTGCAAGAGGTAAATGTCGGAATCGTGGGCTTGGGCAACGTCGGCTCAGGAACTATTTCCATCCTGACGGAGAACGCGGAGCAAATCGCTCTGAAGCTTGGCTTTCGGCTCAACATTGCGATTGCCTGCAGCCGTTCCGTCGACCGGATCGCGCTGCCCCCAGGCGTTCGGAAGACAACAAATTGGCACGATGTAGTGGAAGATCCCGCCGTGCACGTAGTTGCTGAATTGGTGGGTGGAACCGGTGTCGCGCGCGAGATCATCGAAGCGTCTATCGCCGCCGGCAAGTCCGTAGTGACGGCGAATAAA
>CAXSIG010000770.1:0-2770 GCA_964237255.1 uncultured Bryobacteraceae bacterium | reverse complement strand
GCGAGGGACACGAAGCTGGCGAAGTCCGCGGCGGGGACGTGGTGAAGTTGCGCCACCAGTCTTGTTGCAGGTAGGGAAGCAGCCGCGGTGGGCGACCAGTGATGATCTCGAGTTGCATCGAAGCTTTTGGGCAGAGCTGGCGATGTAGCCCGACGATCTTCGGTAGATCGACCACGCCATCGCCCAGCGCGACCCACTGCGCGGCGGCGCCTGTCGGTGTTTCGAAGACGGCGGAATCACGGACGTGGGTGGTGACCACGTAAGGTCCGAGCACCTCCATGGTGGTTACCGGATTCTCCATCACCCACATGGGGTTGCCTGTGTCGAGACAGCTGGCGACGAAGTCTTTGCCGGATTGTTCGATCACCGTGAGGGTTTCGCGGGCGGTCATGTCACCGGCATGATTCTCGATGGCGATCTTCACGTTCAAGTCTTGGGCGCGGGGCTTCATCTTACGGAAATCTTTGATGGTGGTGTCCATGCAGCGCTCGAGTTGGTCCGGTGATTGACGGTCGTCGCTGTTGCCCATGTAACAGCGCATCGCGGTGGAGCCGAGATTGTGGGTTGCTTCCAAACCTTTGGTAATGGCTTCCTCGGCGGACCCTAGCTTCGCGCTCCATCCCTTTGACACGGGGCAAATGCAGCCTGTGCCGCCATCGATGGTGATGTTCTTGCTCCCGGCATATTCCTTTACTTTCTTCAGGTGTGCGGGTTCCAGGGACGCCAAGTCATCCAGGCTAGAGAACTGAATCGTATCCAGCCCTTGCGACACGGCGTAATCGATCAACTGCATGTCCTTCCAGCCGAACGCGCGTAGCGAGTAGGTGTCGAAGCCGAGCCGAATTGGGGAATCAGGCGCGGCTAGTAGAGGCGCGACGGCAGCAGTTTGCAGGAAGGCTCGGCGGTGCATTCAGTATCGATCTCAGTTTCGATATTACTCGAATGTGATGCCCGCGAAGCTGACTACGCTTGCCGGATCGATATTCCATTGTTCGTAGCGGCGGAGCGTGCCTCTTGCGTTAGGGACGGCTTTCAAGAACGTATAGAGCGGAGCAGAGCCGCACCATTTCAGATCGTCTCGACGGTTCGCCTGGATTTGGTCCCAGAAATTTACAGGGTCACCTTCGTTCAGGCTTTCGATCCGGGCGTGATCTCTGGTTGCGACCTGACTCATTTCATCCTGATCGGCGATCGCTTCAAATTCGTCTCCGTAGCGCCGGCCCAAGTGCGCCATATCGACACCTAATACCCACAGTGGGTTTTCCTTTGCGTTTATCTCACCCAATGCGTCGAAGAATTTCGCGACGTCTTGGTTCTGTTCGGGACGCTTGCTGGTGTAGAAAGATCCGACCAGGATGGGGAGCAACCGGATATCGGGCCCGAAGATCGATTGGAGGAAGAGAACCTGGAACTCGATCGAATGCTCGACGGCGTGGCAATAGTCTTCCATCTTCGCGGCCGGCTGCGTTTGGAGGCGCTTCAGAAGATCCGGGGCGGTTTGCGTTCTTCCGAAGGGAGTTTCGAACGGCTTGGCGGTTAGACCGAATCGATCGGGTTCGCCATAGTGGCTTGTGCCTAAAACGATGAACGTCCGGTCTCTTGCTTCGGGCGGCAACGGCGCGTACGCGGCGCGGTAGCATTCCCATCCACCTTCGAGGCTTACATGCGGCGCGGCAATCGCGACCGGAACTTTTGTCAGCTTCGGCTGGTCCGTCGCGAGATAGCGTTGCATGACGGATTCGAGAGCGGGAAGCGCATCCGGATATGCGGTCCCGGAATGCGCGGGTTGGCGCACCGGAGCTTCGGCAAAGGCTTGCTCCGCTCTGTCTTTTAATTCGTCGAAAACTTCGTCGTGCAGGAAGCCGCTCCGATGAAGGGCATCGACAATGCCGTTCATGGCATCACTGACGTCGAACTGTCCGGTGATCTCGACCAGCGCGGCACGGAGATCGGCATCACTCTGCTCGCCATCGAATAATCCGAGTGTCGGGACGAGCGGCGGAGGCACGACTAGCACCGCATCCGAGTAGTGGAATGAGTCGCGGATCAGCAGCCCCGGACGGTCCTCAATCGGGGACGGCATGAAGTCTAAATCCTGCCGCAATCGAGGCAACCGAGGCATGCCCAATGGTATCGAATGAATGTGGACAGATTGCGGTTTGGCTTTCCAGTAAAGGTGCTTGGCAACCCCGAGTTAAAGAGTCATGACGCCCGGCGTTACCAGTCGAATCCGGAGTTGAAGGTGACCATCGGTTACCTGGACGCCATCTTCGATTATCTGCAAAAGCACGCTCTGGATATGTACCGGATGTCCAGCGACGTGGTGCCTTACGCGACCCATCCCGACCTACCACAGTTCCACAATCAGGTGGAGGAGAATCAGGCGGAACTGGCTGCGTTAGGCAAGAAGGCGCGTGAGCTCAATCTGCGGCTCTCGTTTCATCCTTCGCAGTACATTGTTCTGAACAGTCCGGACCCGGCGCTGCGGGAAAAGAGCGCTTGGGACTTGCGGGTTCAGGCATCCATGCTGGACGCAATGGGGCTTAACGCCGAAGCGGTCATGGTCATCCATGTCGGCGGTTCTTATGGGGACAACGCGAGCGGGATCGATCGCTGGTGCGACACGTGGGAGCGGCTTTCGGCATCCGTTCGGATTCGAGTGGTGTTGGAGCACGACCGGATCGCCACCCGGCTCGATTATCGGATGGAAAACCTTCTCGAACACGGCGGCGTTTTGCTCGATGATCGAGGTGAAAGGAATCACGTAAAT
>CAXSIG010000769.1:0-2772 GCA_964237255.1 uncultured Bryobacteraceae bacterium | reverse complement strand
TCGCGGACATCGTCGCCCGACAGGCTCGTCAGGTCTTTACTGAATAGTCCGGCCTGCTGACCGAAGGCGTTGATAGTTCGCGTAAGCGCACTGCGGAATCCCGAAAGGTGAGTTCCGCCATCCACGGTATTGATGTTGTTCGCAAAACTAAACACCGTCTCCGAATACGTGTCGTTGTATTGAAGCGCAACTTCGAATCCGATGTCACCGTTCGGACCTGTGGTGGAAGCTTCAAAATGAATCGGCTTCTCATGAAGAACGCTCTTGCCGGTGTTGATGTGCTTGATGAACTCCGCAATACCGCCGGAATAAAGAAATTCGCGTTCTTTGAGCGGATCTTCGCGCTCATCGGACAACGTGATCTTAAGACCTTTGTTCAAGAACGCCAACTCACGCAACCGCTGTGCCAGCGTATCGAAGTTGAACTTCACAGCATCCATGATCTTCGGATCGGGATGGAACGTAACTTTAGTACCGGTCTTCCGCCCGGCCTTGCCCGCTTGCTTCAGAGGAGCTTTGGGAACGCCTTGCGAGTACTCCTGCGTCCAGGTAAAACCCTGTCGCCAGATTTCGATATCGAACTGGTCGCTAAGAGCATTTACGCAACTTACGCCGACGCCGTGCAAACCACCGGAAACCTTATAACTGTTGGAATCAAATTTACCGCCGGCGTGCAGCTTGGTTAAAACCACTTGCGCCGCAGACACACCTTCTGTCGGGTGAATGTCGACCGGAATGCCGCGTCCGTCATCAATTACCGTGACGGAGTTATCGATGTGAATTACTACAGAAACCGCGGTGGCGTGTCCGGCCAGCGCTTCGTCGACGGAATTATCGACGACTTCGTACACCAGATGGTGAAGCCCCATCTCTCCGGTCGATCCGATGTACATCGCCGGACGGAGCCGTACCGCCTCCAGCCCTTCCAGGACGCGAATGCTGCTGGCGCCGTACTCGGACTCGGGCGGAATTGGGAGTGCTTGATTTGACATAGAATTGTTCAGATTTTCATTGGCATAACGAGGTACCGGTACTGATCTTTCGGCGCATCGCTGCCGGGTTGTAGTTCGCCCGCACTCTTTTGGTCTTTGAGAGCGAAAACGAGCTGATCTTGCGGGATGGCTTTGAGGAAATCAAGCAGGTACTGGGCATTGAACCCGATCTCCAACTCCGGCCCGGAATACTCGGACGAGACACTCTCTTCGCTCTCGCCCATCTCGACAGAGGAGGCAAATATCTTGACCTCACCCTCCAGAAACTGCACCTTGATGGCGCGGCTACGCTCGTCGGCAAACTGCGCCACGCGCTCAATCGCCCCGCGTACTTCGGCCTTCGATAGCTTTGCCAGATTCGTATTTTCTTTGGGAAGGACGCGTTCGTAATCGGGGAAGTTGCCCGTCAGCTTGCGCGTCATCAAAAGTCGGCCGCCGAACTGGAAATAGAGATGATTGTCGTCGCTCGCAATCGATACCTTCGCATCCGCCGCCCCTTCATCCGCAAGACGAACAATCTCGCCCATTGCCTTGCGCGGAATTAGCGCGCGAAAGTTCTGTTCGCTCTCGGACGGTACTTGGATGTAAGCCAAGCGATGCCCATCGGTCGCCACCATGGTCATGGTTTGGTCTTTCAGCAGGAGCAGAGCGCCATTAAGCGTGAATCGGCTCTCTTCCATGCTGATGGCGAACACGGTCCGCGCAATCATACTCGCCAGGATTTTTACCGGAATTTCGGCTGCAACGGCGGGCATCGTCGGCAGTTCCGGAAAACTCTCTCGCGACATCCCTGCGATTTTTGTCTTGGAGCGCCCACATGTCAGATTCGCCCAGTGATTTTCAAGAAACTTGATGGTCAGATCCGTGTCCGGCAGCAGCCGAACGTAATCGAGCAGTTTCCGCGCTGGAACAGTACCAGCTCCTGGAGTCTTGACGCGCGCTGGGCAGGAGCAGCGAATCCCGAGTTCCAGATCCGTTGCCGTCAGGTTCACGCGCCCGTCCACGGCTTCCAGCAAAACGTTCGACAAGATGGGAATCGTAGTCTTCTTCTCAACTACGCCTTGCGAGAGCCCCAGTTCACGAACCAGATCTGCTTTGCTGACTGTAAATTCCATGACTCCGTCCCTTACTCTCTTCCGTTATAGAAATCTAAAGAAAATACCCCGTATTAGTAGGGCCTGTGAATCTGTGGAACTCTCTCTAAATTATACAAAATTCAGTACCTTTCCGCCATCGTAGGGCTGCGGAAAACAATTGCGAAACACCGTAAAAGCCGGCGGTGTCACTCAATATACACAGAAATCCGAAGCGCTCCGAACGCCTCCTGTGGACGCTATCCGTAAGTTCATGAAAGCGTTTCCGTAAGCGTGTGCAAAATCCTGTTTAAATCCGCGTCACTCGTTCGAAGAGCCCGAATTTTCTCCACGGAGTGCAGCACGGTGGTGTGGTGCTTATTGCCAAATGCCCGTCCAATCTCCGGGTAGGAAGCAGTGGTCAACTCCTTGGCCAGAAACATGGCGACCTGGCGTGGATACACCACCTGCTTGGCATTGCTCTTTTCCTTCAGAGTCGGTTGCCTGATTCCGAACTTCTCAGCTACAGCTTTCTGAATCGTATCGATGGTGAGCCGCCGTTCCGCCTGATGCAGCTGGTTTTTCAGGGTTTGCGTCGCCATGGCTATCGTGATCGGCGCTCCGGTCAGGGAATTCACCGCGGCCAGTTTCATCAACGCGCCGACCCCGCTCTGCTGCGCGCGACCGCTCCCGGTGCGGCGGACGCC
>CAXSIG010000768.1:0-2780 GCA_964237255.1 uncultured Bryobacteraceae bacterium | reverse complement strand
CTAAATCATCTAGTAAATACTATAGGAACGATGAACAATCCTAAGTTAGTTGTATCTGCCTTTGCCCTTGCCTTGTTAGGAAGCGGCATGGTTCATGCCCAAGCCACCCGCACTTGGGTTTCCGGTGTAGGCGACGATGCAAACCCGTGTAGCCGAACGGCGCCTTGCAAGACATTTGCCGGTGCGATTTCGAAAACCTCCGCAGGTGGCGAGATCGACGCGTTGGATCCTGGTGGGTTCGGCGCAATTACTATCACGAAAGCGATCACCATAGATGGAGGTGGCGGCCAGATAGCTGGCATTCTATCGACAGGAGCGCGCGGCGTCTACGTTGCGGCTGGATCTAATGACATTGTTACTTTGCGAAACATATCCCTGCAGGGTGTAAATACCGGGACAACTGGGATCTATTTCGGATCGGGAAAAGCGCTGCACATCGAGCACTGCACAATCGCGGAGTTCCTCTCGAATGGCATCGATATTGAACCAACCACGTCCGGGTCCCAGACCTACATTTCGGATACAACCGTGCATGACAACGGAGGGGACGGGTTATTCGCTCTTGGGCCAAGCGGAATGGCTTTCGTGACAATCGATAACTCACATTTCGAAAACAACGTAAACGGGATTAACGGGAATAATTACACGAAGTTCGCCATTCGCAACAGCGCAGTTTGCGGCAACAGTAATGCGGGCTTTCTGGCTCTGTCGAGTGTCGGAGGAGCTGTGATGAGCATTTCAAACTCAATGTCGGCGAACAACCTGACTGGCGTGCAAGCCGGCGGCGGAGCGGCGGTAACAAACATTCGTTTAACCGGCGTGAGCTTATTTATTAACGTGAATGGCATGGTGCCATCTACTAACGGAACCATCGCCTCGTTTGGAAACAACTATAACTCCGGTAGCGGTGCGCCAAACGCTACGCTGACGCTGCAATAAGTCACCGCTTCATCGCGGATAACGAGTGCTCATAAGGGGCGCGCGCCACGCCGTTTTCGGTGATGATTGCCGTTACGTAGCGGTTCGGAGTGACGTCAAACGCCGGATGGCGGGCCTGCGTGCCCTGCGGAGCTATCGAGGTGCCAGCTATGTGCGTGACCTCTGCCGAAGACCTCTCCTCGATCGGAATTTCATCGCCGGTTTGGAGGGTGAGGTCCAGCGTAGAGGTAGGTGCAGCCACATAGAATGGGATGCCGTTCTCTTTCGCCAGGACAGCTACCCCGTAGGTGCCGATTTTGTTGGCGACATCGCCGTTCGCGGCGATCCGGTCCGCCCCCACCACCACGCAGCCAATGCGCCCGGATTTCAGGAAGTGTCCGGCCATGTTGTCCGTAATGAGCGTGGCCGGAATGCCATCGTGTTGCAGTTCCCAGATGGTCAAGCGCGAGCCTTGGAGAAAAGGGCGGGTCTCATCGGCAAAGACATCGATGTGCTTACCGCTCTCCACAGCTGCTCGAATCACCCCGAGAGCCGTACCGTATCCGGCGGTAGCTAGAGCCCCTGCATTGCAATGTGTCAACACCGTCTTTCCATCGGGGACCAGCGAAGCTCCATGACGACCCATCGCGCGGTTGATCTCGATATCTTCTTCGCGTATCAGCTTGGCTTCTTTTTCGAGTACCGCGGGGACATCGGCCACGGAAGTATTCGCATGCAACTTTTGCATGCGCTCAATTGCCCAGAACAGGTTCACAGCGGTGGGACGGGTCGCGCCGAGCGTATCGCAGATCAGATTGAAATCCGCGCCGGGTTGCTGCATCCCGAGCGCGATCCCCATAGCCGCAGCCACCCCAATAGCGGGAGCGCCGCGAATCACCATGCCTCGAATTGCATCGGCAACTTCCCGATACGTGGTGCAGGTTACATATACTTCTTCGTTCGGAAGGCGAGTCTGGTCGATCATCACGACGCCTTCGGGCGTCCATTGAATGGTTTCAATCATTGATGTTGTTGGGCGAAAAGGGTGAGGAAGAACGTCGAGTTGTATCCGGCGTGCATCCAGGTGGATGCCTTTGTGGAGCCGGTGAGTTCGCGCATCCACCCGAACGCGATTCCCGCCACGGCAATCAGCAATCCCGCTTGCCAAAGGAACGCATTCTGCGCCAGGTGGAGCACGCCGAAGAAGGACGCCGTCAGAATAATACCCACCGCGCTGCCGAGGGAGCGAACCAATACTGGCTGGATAAAACCGCGAAACACAAGCTCCTCGCACAGCGGGCCCAGCGTTGTTCCCAATATGGCGAACCACACCATCGTGCTTCGGTTGGAGAGAAGCTTTTTGATCGGTGTATCGGTGTCGGGAAGATGGAGAAACTTAGCAAGAATCGCAACCGCAAAAGCCAGCGCTAAGCCGATCAGAAAAGCCGCTCCAGGACCCACCGACGCCTGCTTCCACCCGAGCGATTCCCAGAAAAACCGGCCGTACTGCAGTTTGATAATGGCAAACAGAACGGCGAAAAGGCAGATGTACAGGAGCACCTGCGAAGGCAACAGTACGGCGGCGCTCTTCGAATCGGCATGCAGTACATGCGCAAGCACGCTGATAAAAAGCTGGCAGCCGATAACGGCAATCAAACTCAGAAAAACAAAGATCAACAGGTCTTGATAGCCCCAGGAAACCTGGTTCCCGGACCTCACGATTCGGTCTCGCGCAACGCGGCCGCCAAGAGCGGAATCATGATTTCGTGATGCCCGGTGATCGAGTATCCTCGGCCGCCCGATTGCGCATGAGGACGATCCACAACGTTGACCCGTGGACGATAGTGCTGTAGAAAATCGAA
>CAXSIG010000767.1:0-2780 GCA_964237255.1 uncultured Bryobacteraceae bacterium | reverse complement strand
CAAGCTCCTCACCAAACACAGCCAGATGGTGCCCCCGGGCGAAAGCATTCATGAGCTCGGAACCTGTCGCATGGGCGCAAACCCCAAAACATCCGTTCTCAACGGCTTCAATCAAGCCCACGACGTAAAAAGCCTCTTCGTGATGGACGGCAGTAGCTTCGTTACGTCGGGCCCGCAAAACCCGACGCTCACCATCATGGCCCTGGCGATGCGCGCGTCCGAGCACCTGGCCGCGCAATTAAAAGCCAAAAACATTTAAAGCGAACCGATTCGCTTTCGTGTAATGGAAACTCTTCGGGTATTGTCCGTCCCGATATCGCTTTGCCTGGAACTCTCGTCGATCAGAATGATTGCAATGACTGACCTTCTCCGTACCACTTCGCGAAGCTAGGGGGCCTGCACGGAGATTGCTTCGCTGAGTGCAATAGCTTTCACTGAAGGCAGCCTTGAGATCACTGTCCATGTCCCGCCGGTTTCAGCGATGGCCCAATCGACTCCTCCCATAGCGAAATCCGCGAGGTGTTTTCCGTCAGGAGCTATGTCCGATTGGTCCGGGTAGATACAGCCCCCGGAACCAAGGCACAGGTGTGAAGGTATCTAGGGAGCGATTCCAAATCACGAGGCGTACCGCTTTCGTTGGGCGTTCGGTTTGTTTCGCGTAGCGCATTTCTGATTTCACCAATAATGAACTTTCTTCTCGCGCTTGACAAGACTTAAACAAGCGTTTTAAATAGTTGTTTAGTGCCTCCGCACGACGATACGCGAGCAAAGCTCCTCCAAGCCGCCAATGAAGTCTTCTCCGAGCAGGGCTTTTACGGAGCTACCGTGCGCGAGATTTGTCAGCGCGCCAACGCGAACATCGCTCTGGTTAACTACCACTTCGGCGACAAACTGGAACTGTACACGGAAGTCCTGCGCACCGCCGTCAAATTTCCCGGCCATCTGGAAGAAATGCGGGCCGTGTTTAACGGTGCCTTGCCACCCGAGACCATCCTGCGGAAAGCGATTCACATCATGTTGGTAGGCATGATGGAACGCCGTGAGCGTGGGCAAGTCCACCTCCGGTTGATGACACAGGAAATGGCGAATCCCACGCCGGCCTTCGCGCGGGTGATTGACGAAACCATCAAGCCGATTCACGATTTGATGTGCAAAACCATTGGCATTATCCTGCGCCGCCCTGTCGCGGACGACACTACGCGTCTTTGCACGCAAAGCATCATGGGCCAGGTAATCCATTATTCGAAACACAGCACGGTGATCGCGCGCCTTTGGCCGGGACTGAAGATGGATGCCGCGGGTCAGGAACAAATCGCGAATCACATCGCCGATTTCTCGCTCGCTTATCTCAAATCCCTTAGCAAACCAACCGCGGCAAAGAAAGCCGTCAGGAGAACCGCATGAGTACCACCGTCCAAGCAGCCCCACAGGCGCCGCCGCCAAAGCGAAAGCGTAGACCGCCCATCCCGCTTCTGATCCTATTAGTTCTCGGCACGGGTGGCTATTTTATCTGGCGCACGTTCTTCCGGCCCGTCCCCGTGCCCGATAGCGTCGTCGCATTAAGTGGACGCATCGAAGGGGACGATTCCGCTATCGCTTCGAAAACCGCCGGTCGCATTCTCGAAATCAAAGTTCGCGAAGGAGACGTGGTGCAAGCAGGCAGCGTAATTGCCACCTTGGACGATCAACAAATTCGCGCCCGCGAAGAGCAGGCCAAAGCTTCATTGATCGCAACGGAAGCGCGAGTCACGTCCGCGCGTTCCCAAATCGCCATCCTTCAGGAGCAGCTAACGCAAGGACAACTCCAGCGCGATCAATCGAAGGTCGATGCCGAAGGCCGCGTTCGCCAGGCCGATTCCGATTTAGCCGCCGCCGAAGCGGACCTCACGCAGCAGGAGGCATCTCTCTCCATCGCGAACTTCGATCGTGACGCCTACTCGAAGCTTGCCAAGACAGGCGCTGTATCGGAGCGGCAAGGCAAACAGTCCGAATCTACGGCGGCGCAGCAATCGGCAGCCGTAAACGCCGCCCGTAAACGCGTGGACGCGGCGCGAGGCTCCCTTACCACCGCTCGCGCGAATCTATCGAATCCCGGCATTCGCGAATCGCAAATATCCGGTGTGCGCAGCCAGATTGCGCAACAGCAGGCGGAGATCGCAAACGCTGTGGCCAACACAGAGACCGCGAAATACCAACTGCAAGAAGCGCAGGCAAATCGCAACGATCTCACCGTCGTCGCGCCTTTTAGCGGCACCGTGGTAACGCGTGCCGCCGAACCGGGCGAGGTGGTCGCCGCAGGAACCGCCATTGTCACGCTGCTCGATCTCTCTCGCGTCTACCTGCGCGGCTTCGTGCCGGAAGGGCAGATCGGGAAAGTGAAGCTCGGTCAAGCCGCGCGCATTTATCTCGATTCGCACCCCAGCCAACCAGTGGATGCCGAAGTTCTCCGCATTGATCCCTCAGCCACATTCACGCCCGAAAATACTTATTTCCGCGACGACCGCGTGAAGCAGGTAGTCGGTCTTAAATTGCGGCTCAAAGGATCGTTTGGGTTCGCGAAACCAGGTATGCCGGCCGATGGCGAAATTCTTGTCCAGGGCTCCACCTGGCCGGAATACAAACACAAATAGATGGCCACTGCCGCTTCCGTCGTCGCCAACATCCAGCCAGCCGCCATCCGGGTTGCCGATCTTCGCAAGTCGTATGGTCCTGTCGAAGCTGTGCGCGGCATCTCGCTCGAAGTCCATCCGGGGGAAATCTTCGGCCTCATCGGACCTGAT
>CAXSIG010000766.1:0-2782 GCA_964237255.1 uncultured Bryobacteraceae bacterium | reverse complement strand
GTAGGTCTTTGGGCTGCGATACCCGCCGCGTGGCGCTTGTACCGCGTATACCGGATTCGCCGAGGCAAAGCTTCGCAAGCGGATGTTTCCGCGCTATACCGTCGCATGCTGAAGATCCTGAGATCTCGCGGGTTCGAGAAGCCGACGTGGTTTACCGCGACAGAGTTCGCGCAATCGCTACCCGCTTCTCCGCTGGCGAATGCCGTAGCTGAATTTACAGATCGATATCAGGCGTTTCGGTATGGCAATGACATGTCCGGGTTAGTCGAGTTGGGAATGCTGTTGGACCGGTTGCGTACGTTGTGACAGAATCAACGCCATGAAAGTGTTCGCTGCGTCCGCTCTGGCATTTGGCGTACTAGCTTGGGCCGCCAGCCGTCCGGCTGACATCCCGTTCGAGAAGCACACGATTGATCTGGGCGCGAACGAGCCGTGCGCGACGGCGGATATCGATGGCGATGGCGCTCCGGATCTGGTCAGCGGCGAGAACTGGTTTAGGGGACCGGCTTGGACGAAGCATAAGTTCCGCTCGCTGAACTACACGCAAAACTATATCGATGATTTCAGCGACCTGCCGCTTGATGTCAACGGGGACGGAAAGGTCGATATCGTCAGTTGCGCCTGGTTCGCAAAGAAGCTTTGGTGGAACGAGAATCCCGGCAAACTGGGTGGGGAATGGAAAGAGCACGTCATCGATACAGGCCACAACATCGAGTTTGCGTTTCTTGTCGATCTGGATAATGACGGCAAAGCCCGCGAAGTATTACCTCAATTCGGAAGCGCTACTACAGCCGATCCGCTTGCGTGGTACGAAGCAAAGAACGGCGACTTCGTGAAGCACGTCGTGAGCCCGAAGAGCTACGGCCATGGGATCGGCGCGGGTGACGTCAACAAAGACGGCCACAACGACATCCTGACTCCAAAGGGGTGGCTTGAGGCGCCGTCCGATCCGCGCTCGCCGGACTGGACGTATCACGCGGACTGGGATCTGGACCAGTGCGGCTTTTTGTATGTGCTCGATGTCAATGCGGATGGCCGCAACGATATCGTCACGTCCCTCGCGCATAATTACGGCCTGCTTTGGCTGGAACAGATGCCGGACCACACATGGAAGAAGCACATCATCGACGATTCTTGGTCACAGCCGCACGCCATGACGATGGAGAATTTGAATGGCGACGGCAAGATGGACTTTGTCACCGGCAAGCGATTCATGGCACACAACGGTCGCGACCCCGGAGAGCGCGAGCCGCTCGGCCTCTATTGGTATGAGTACTTCACCAATGACAAAGGCGAGGTGGAGTGGGCAAAGCACGTCGTCGACTACAGCACGCGAACGGGAGCCGGGATGCAGGTGGTAGTAGCGGACCTGGATCGGGACGGAGACCTGGACATTGCAGTATCGGGGAAGAGCGGCTTGTACTTGTTTGAAAATCTGACCAAGATGGGACGGAAATCTAAATGATAAAGACTTCACGGCGGGCGTTCCTCGCAATGGGAAGCGCGACGCTATTAAGCGCGCAGGTAGACCCCGGTTACAAGCCGATCTTCGACGGAGCAACCCTGAATGGTTGGAAGTTGATGGGCGGCAAAGGCACGGGCTATGTGGTGGGAAGTGGGCATATCATCTGTCCCGAAGACGGCGGCGGGAATCTGTTCACAGTGAAAGAGTACTCCAACTTTATTCTGCGCTTCGAGTTTCTGCTGACCGTGGGTGCGAACAACGGGATGGGGATTCGCGCTCCTTACGAGGGCGACGCTGCGTATCAGGGAATGGAGATCCAGATTCTGGATCACGATGCGGACGAGTACCGCGGCAAGCTGCGTCCGGCACAGTATCACGGATCGATCTATGATGTGGTGCCGGCCAAGACTGGTTTTCTAAAAGCCACTGGCGAATGGAACAGCGAAGAGATTCGTGCGGAGGGCCGGCATATCGTTGTGACGCTCAACGGGCATGAGATCGTGAACGCAAATCTGGACGATGTAACCGACCCCGCGGTGTTGAAGAAGCATCCCGGACTGGCTCGAACAAGCGGGCACATCGGTTTGCTCGGTCACGGTACTCGCGTGGAGTTCCGGAATCTACGCGTGAAGGAGCTGTAGATCGCTAGGCGTAACAGCGGATCTCAAAGATACGCGCAAAATCGTCGCCGTTCGTCGCATCCACGCGGACGCGGATTGCGCGGGTGTTGACCGCCTCTACCGAGTGACGGTTTACGCGTTGATGGTTACCGGTTACAGTTGCCAGCGTCTTCCATTCTTCACTGCCTTCTTTTCGGGCTTGCAGAGCATAGTTCTTCACCGTCTCCGGTTGCGGCGCGCGAACGATAGTAGCGCTGATGGAATCGTCAGCGCTCAGCGTAAGTTCACGCTGGAAGCCGCTATCGAAAGTCAGTTGAATCTTGCGAATGTTTTGGGCTTGTGGCCACGAAAGTTCGATCCATTCCGGGTTGCCGCCTAAGCGCGCGCCCCAATGATGAACGTCAGCAGCCGCGCCCTTCTGCGGGTAGTCGCGCAGATGACCATCAATCACGTTTGCCGCTTTCGCGTTTTCAAATTCGGAGGAGGCGCGCACCGCCGCGTTACGAGCTAGATCCAGTGGATCGCGATTCGTAAGCCCGCGGATGGTCTGATCGTTACGGAGGAGAGTTTGCTGAAGCGTGCCGACATGCTTCGTGTCTGTCGCGAGTTCGCGAGGGGTGATTCCCAAACGCAGGGCCTGAGCGGCCGCAGTTCCCGCAGCTTGGCCGAATACCGCACACGGCGCCATAACGCGCGG
>CAXSIG010000765.1:0-2789 GCA_964237255.1 uncultured Bryobacteraceae bacterium | reverse complement strand
ATATGTTCCTGATGTTCGCGATGCGCCGTCCCGATATTCTGGCGGTAGGCGATCTTGGGATTCGGCAAGCAATTCAGCGTGCCTATGGACTGCCAGAAATGCCGGCACCTGAGGAAATCGAGCGAATCGCCGCTGGCTGGCGCCCTCATTGCAGCGCGGCTTGCTGGTATCTCTGGCGAAGCCTGGAGTAAACTAAGAATGTCAGGCGGCGTAGCTCAGGTGGTTAGAGCGACGGTCTCATAATCCGTAGGTCCGCAGTTCGAGTCTGCGCGCCGCCACCATTATTTACTCTTCAGTTCGGCCTCCATCGCTTCCAGTTCCCGGCCTGCTTCGGCGAATTTTCCTTGCCCTTGTAATTCCCGGAAACGCCGGAAATGTTGACGGATTCCGTCGAGGCTGGATGTTGACGTGAGCGGCGGTAGCGCCGATGTAATCGTAGGCAGGGACGGCGTTGGCGCGGTGAATGACCCGGCTCCCAACTGCTGCAGCGCCTGCTCATAAGTATCGGCATAGATGATGCGGTTCCCGATGCCTAGTACCACTTTCTTCAACTGAGGCATGCGCGCTTCCGTAGCCTGCAGGTAGATGGGCTCCACGTAGAGGAATGTGTTGTCGACCGGTAAAACGAGCATTTGGCCGCGCAGCACGGTAGAACCCTGCTGGTTCCAGAGGGTAAGATCTTTCGAGATATTCTGGTCCTGATTGATGCTCGCGGCGATTTGCATCGGGCCGGCAATCAGTTCCTGCTTTGAGAGCTCCAGCAGGGCGAGTTCCCCCAAGTGTTCGCCGTCGCATCGCGCCGCCAGCACGCCGATCAGGTTTTGCTTCGTGCGCGGCGTGAAGCTAGTCATAAGCAGGAACTCGGGTTTCTCCTCGCCCGGCAGAGTCGCGACTAAATAGGTGGGGGACACGGGCTGCGGCGTTCCATTCTGTCCAGCGACGTACTGTGCTAAGTCCCAAAGGTCTTCCTTGTTATAGAAGGCCTGCGGGTTGGTCATGTGATACGTCCGGTAGATCTCCGCCTGCACATTGAACAGGATTTCGGGATATCGCGTGTGGGCGCGCAGGCCGTCCGGCATCTCAGAGCGGGAGTGGAATAGCTCCGGAAAGAGATTTTGGTAAGCGCGAATAATAGGGTCGGCGGTATCGAAAACATAGAGGCGGGTTGCGCCGTCATATGCATCGACGGTGGCTTTCACCGAATTGCGAATGTAGTTGAAGTCGCCGAAGCGATCGATCTTCAAGGTGCGTGAGTAAGGATGCGCGTTCGATGTGGTGTAACCATCGACAATCCAGAGCAGACGTCCTTCGGGCGTGATGACCAGGTACGGATCGCCATCCCAATTCAAGAATCCGGCGAGCTCCTGCAAACGATCAAACACCTTGCGACGGATCATCATCCGGCTGTTCGCCGTCAGGTATTCGGTAAGAAGGATGTTGAGATCGCCTTCATGGATCGCAGCCGCGGCGCGCATTGGGAGCGATGAGATAGGAAACCCGCCTTGGCCTTCGTAATGGGATTTTACGTTGTCGTTACCGCTCGGATAGTCGAACTCTTCCTGGGCGGTGTGGACGAACACAGGCTCATGCATCACCTCGCCGTAATAAAGCTCCGGGTGAGCGATCTTCAGGGAAGGCGTGTGAATATCGGGCGGCATGTTTTCCACCAGATATACCGGCCGGCCTTCCGGCGTGATTTTGCTGACCTCCGCCAAGGCCAAGCCGTAACCGTGCGTGTAGATAAAGTGCGGGTTGATCCAACTAGCGCGAGCGTCGGGGAGTTGGCGTATGTCGAGTTCGCGTGGAGCGAGAAGAACTTGCCGATACTGGCCGTCGATGGTGTAGCGATCTACGTCCGGTTCGGCAAAAGAATAGTAAGTTCGAAGGGCTTGCTGTTGCGTGACCGTGTCGTGGAAGGGCCGCCAATCCCATAGGCGAACGTTATCTAAAAGCGGCTTGTGGAGAGCGGTGTCGATGGACGTGGCTTGCTTGGTTTTGAACTCCATCTCATGAACGTGCTGTTCCAAACCATATGCGGAGCGCGTTGCTTTGATGTGCGTGTCGATGTAAGGACGTTCGAGCGAAATCTCATTTGGCTTCACGTAGAAGCTGGAGACGAGTTTGGGAACGATGAACTCGACCGGTACGGCTAGAATCATGATTCCGGCAAGCAGCCACCGGCCGGCAAGCAGGAACGCGGCGGCGGCTAGCGACGCTCCGATCAGCAGCCATTGCAAAGGAAGTGCGATGTTGGCGTCCACATAATCGATGCCGGTCATGAAGCCGTGTTCGTTGTGAACCATCTCATAACGACCGAGAAAGAACTTGGCGGCGAAAGCGATAAGCAGAACCGCGAGCGCATTACGAAGGAAGCGCGATTCCAGACCTCCGGAAAGCCGCAGCATACCGATATCGATCCGCTCCATCTGGCGCATTTCCGGTAGGCGGTAGCGGAGTTGCCACGCGCGAGCGAGCATCCAGTACACGGCGATGGCGGCGATCACTAGCGTGAGCAGATATGAGCGGAGATCTTCGTAAAAGGGGAGATCGAAAAGATAAAACGAGAGTGGCTTGCCGAAAACCGCGTCATGAAAAGTGCCGCTGGCTTCCGGGATCGAGCGGCTTCCCGCGAAGCGGACAACCGTCCAGCTATCGAGAGTGGCGGAAGCGATTACGTAGGAAACAAAGAGTAATACAACGGCGACCAGCCACATGTAGATCCGGTGGTCACGCAATCGGGTTGCGGCGAAGTGGACGCCCTGGCGATGTGCCAGAGTGAGCACGATGAA
>CAXSIG010000764.1:0-2794 GCA_964237255.1 uncultured Bryobacteraceae bacterium | reverse complement strand
CGGGGTAGAACCGCATCCAGCGGCCGGTTTTGCCACGCTTTTGCCTGGTCCATCACACCGTCAGTAATGTCGCTGATCAGTGACGGGCTCACGTCGGCGCCATACACTTCCTGAAAGTGTCTTTGAATCTCCCGGGTGCTCATCCCTCGCGCGTACAGCGACAGGATCTTCTCGTCCCACCCGTCAAGCCGAGTCTGGTATTTGCGCACGAGGCGTGGCTCAAACTCGCCATTCCGGTCCCGCGGCGTTTCCAGTTCCACTTCACCGAAATCGCCTCGCACCGTTTTCGTCGTTGCCCCGTTGCGTGAGTTGCCGCTGTGGATCCCTTCCGGCTCGTGCTTCTCGTACCCTAAATGTGCGGCCAGTTCCCCTTGCAGCGCTCGTTCCACCACCGCTTTGGTGATCTGCTGCAACAGCGTCCTTACATCCTCAGGCGAATGCCCGTTTTTCAGCCACTCGTCTACTTCCTTCTCAAATCGTGTGTCTCGCTGCTTCTTCATTTAACGTTCTCCTGATTTTCTCGGAAAAACGTTTACACAAATTTAGCTACACCCCCCAGAATGCTACTCGGCCCGCAGTACTGGGTTTGAAAAATCCGGCAATTACAGGTATTAAGCCGGAAATTGTCAAGCTTTTATTTTCCAGGTATACTTGCATCGATAAAATGCGCAGCTCAGAGAGGCTTTTCGCTTTCGTGAATATTCTCGCCATAGCGATCACGGCAAATATGTTGCTCGCCCAATCATCTCCCATCCCTCCGGGAACCCAGGTCACAATCAGGACGGTAGATCGAATTGCATCGCGGCACGCCGAGGTTGGGGGGAATTATCGTTGTACGGTGAGCGCTCCTATAGTCGTTGACGGAAAAGATGTGGCGTCACGAGGCGCTGACTGTATCCTTCGCGTCACCGAAACAAAAGAGGCAGGAAAATTGGAAGGTAAGAGCGAGTTGAAGCTTGAGCTTTCCCAGATTCGGATTGGTGCCGACTTGGTCGACGTAAGCTCGGATCCCTCAACGATGGAAAGCAAAGGAAAGGGCAAATCGTCCGGCATAAAAACCGGAATCGGTGCGGCTGCGGGCGCTGGGCTGGGCGGTATTTTTGGCGGGGGGAAGGGAGCGGCTATCGGTGCTGGTGCGGGTGCCGGCGCTGGTTTGGCTACTGCAGCCTTGACCAAAGGCCCAGAGATCAAGGTTGCACCAGAAACGGTCCTTACTTTTGTAATCCACTAGAGTTGTTTTGTACCTCGAAAGGGAGTTTGTCTTTTTGCGAAAACCGGGACTAGTCGCAACTTTATTGGCTTCACTCTCGCTCAGTTTGCAAACCACTGCCTGGGGCCAAAAGACCGAACTATTAAGACATGGCGCTTGGACAGTCGCTACGCCGCCAGGATGGTGCGGATCGCTGCCTGTGTTGCAGGTCAAAGGCCCCGGAAACCTCTTCGATTCCGCTAATGTAACCGCTCTTTCCGATCTCGAACACGAGTTGGCAGCTACTTTTGCAAAAGCGTGTCCTGGCGCACATGAAGCGATTCTGACAAACGGGAAGGGCCGGAAATTGATAAGGATTGGCCCCTCCACCAAGCCTGTCGCTTCAGCCGTCGTTGTCCCCCTACCGGCCACGTCGGTACTTGTTCCTAAAGCGCCAACTACCGCGATTTCTCCTCCTGAAGCCAAGCCGTCGTCGGCTCCGGCTAGTTCTCCCCGTAACCTGCCGAGCGCGGCTCCGTCGACGCAAGCTCGGGTTCAGAGCCCTGCTCAGCCTAATAAGCCAGATGCCATGAGCGCGCCGGATGTTGCTTCATCGCAAGCGCCAGAATCGCCTTTCGTAGACTTAGTTCAATTTCCGAATCAGCCAGCGCGGCACCCGACGGCAAGTGAACATCATGACGAGCCCCGTCAACTTGGTACGGTACGGATCCAGGCAGGCGGACCGCGTAACAAGGGGGACTACGCGATGGCGCAATACGTCTCCATTATCAGTCGCGCAATCAATCAGAAGAGCGGCAAGCTCAGGTTGGAACGTTTGCCGAATGGAAAATGGAATCCGGCCACGGTCAGTTTCACAATCGAGGATAGGTCATTCGCCACAGGCGGGTTTCCCTATCTCGGCCGCATTATCGCCTCAAAGCCAAGTGAATTTACAGTCTCGCTATCCGAAAACGGTCTCGTCACAGGTAGAGAGACCGGTTCTACCGATAACCTTCGCGCGTCTGGGATCGGAAATCCCCCGGCGGGAACGATGAGTTGGGTGGGTACTGAGACACTCGACCTGAATACCGGTTTAGACAACTGGACGTTCCAGGGTCAAATGGACGGGCATTACTCAGGGCGCCTTCTGGGTGGAGTGAAGGGCACGCTTGTCGCCTCGGATAGCGTGCAGAGGACTTTCACGATCGTTCCCGGTATTGATGAATCCAGGACGAAAGGTGACGTGAACATAGCGTCGGACGCCACTAATTCCCGCGCGTTACTCATCGGCGATCTGAAAATCCGAAGTTCGAACGGCGCGCCCGCGCTTCGCTTCAGCGACCATGCGGTATTGTCCGTTCCACTGGTGAACCGCGCGGGTCTCGACCTCAATGAACTGCGCTACACAATCACGATGGCTGAGAAAATGGACGGCATTATCAATCCGGACAAACTGACCGGCTCCTTCCGGATCGCGCGCGACTCACAGACGGATCTTTCCCCTGTGATCAGGACGGGCTTTGGCATTCCCGCGGGTGAAGTGAACTTCGTGGTCCTTAGAAAACTCTACTGCTAGCTCTCTGATTCTGCTGGGGAAAGCGGTTT
>CAXSIG010000763.1:0-2803 GCA_964237255.1 uncultured Bryobacteraceae bacterium | reverse complement strand
CACCGCGACATCGAGCTTCTGTTGTTGATAGTGAATCTGACCAATGTTGAACTGAGCATTGGGACCCAGGTCGCTGCTGCGATAAAACTTCAGGTAATCGGAAAACTCGTTCATCGCCAGATCGAGATTCCCGCCTTCCATATCGTGCTTGGCGTTCGCCCAGAGCTGAGTCGCGGGAATCGGCGGAATCCCGGCGTCGGGGGGCTGAGTCTGGCCTCCAGACATCGGCATAGCTCCCGTGGACGGAGGCGCGGCCGAAGGAGCGGGCATCGTGGCCATGGCGTTCTTCAGATCCGTGAGTTGCTGTTGAATCTTAGCCATCCGGGACGATTGATCCGCAACACCGGCTTGCAACGCCTGAAGATCTTGCGCCATGCCGTCGATGCGGGTGCTCATGGAAGCCATCGGCTGCAGCACCTGCTTGCCCATATCCGCGCCGCTCGATTGAATGCCTCGCGCGAGATCCGCCACGGACGCGTTTGCCCGATTCGAGGAGTCGAGCGACTGCTGCGCCAGCACCGCAATCTGCGCCATCTTAGTATCGAGAGATTGCTGCATCAGCCGGACTGCCTCTTGCAACTGGGCAACGTCGCGCTGCAGTTCAATCATCTCCTTGCTGGCCGGGAACGCGGGAGCAGCCGCGACCAGAAGCGTGAAACAGAATTTGGCGTAGCGTGAGGTGTTCATGGAAGTTCCTTACTGACCGGCGGAGAAGTGGGCGCGACGGTTGCGCTGGTAGCACTCATCGTTCGCATCGGTGCATTGCGGACGTTCTTTGCCATAGCTCACCGTTTTGATCCGGTCGCCATTCACGCCAAGTTGTACGAGATAAGCTTTGGCAGAAGAAGCGCGTTGGTCTCCCAAACCAAGGTTGTATTCCGCCGAGCCTCGTTCGTCGCAGTGGCCTTCGACGATGACGGTTCCCGTCGGGAAATCGGCAAAGATTTTTTTCAGTGCATCAGCGTCTTTTGTCAGTGCTTGCTGGGCATCGGAACGGATAGTGTTGCCGTCATAATCGAAAAAGGCGTCGCTCAACATGGTGTTCACCGCTTCGGTGATGTTGGCGGGACCGGTTCGGGTGGGCGTGGTGCTGGTGGGAGAAGTGACATTCACAGTGGCCCTTCCCGAGACCGTTCCATTCGGACCCGCTGCAGTCAACTGATACGATGTCGACTCATTCGGAGTGATACGGCGTGTACCGCTGCTCTGCACTTCACCAATGCCGCTGTCGATGGAAATAGCGTTTGCATTGGTGACGGACCATCGAAGAGTTGCGGACTGGCCGCGCTCAATCGACGAGGGCTCGACGACAAACGAAGAGATCACCGGCTTCAGGTTGGCCCCGTTATCGTTCGGTGTAATCGGGGGAGGCGGCGTAGTATTGCCGGCGGTCGAAATGGGAGGTTTCGTCCTACACGCGACGCCCGAAAATAGCAACGCCACCACCAGGCAAACCGACCCCGCAATCCGGTTCATTCTCATTCGTTTTCAATCGTCTCCGTTCTTGTTCATTTTACGCACTGCAATTCACTTACCCCAAACGGGGGACGTATTCCTGCCTGCGCTGGTTAACCGTTGCAACTGTGTTCCGTCCGCCAGCATGGAATAAATCTGAAAACTTCCCGTCCGGTTTGAGGTGAACACCAAATGACGGCCGTCCGGCGCCCAACAGGGATTTTCGTTCCGCCCGGCGTTGCTGGTCAACTGATTAAACACTCGCGTGGAAGGGTCCATAAGAAAGATGTTGAAGCCGCCGGTCGCGTAGCCGCGGGTCCAGGCGAATAAGAGCAACTGTCCATCGGGATGCCACGATGGATTGGAGGCCTCGCCTTCGCCATTCGTGAGGCGTTCGATATCCGCGCCTTCCATATTCATGCGATAGATCTGCTGATGGCCCGACCCGCCTTTCGGATTGACCTTCGGCTCCACCTGGATCGCCTTCGAGACAGAGATGCGACGGAAGTTGGTGCCATCGATGTTCGCGGAATAGATGTTCGACAGCCCGCTGGCTGTAGACGCGTAGTAGATGGTTTTGCTATCGGGAGAGAAGCTGGGCGTTGCGTTCAGAGAGGCATCCTGGTTATAGAAGCGGAGCGCTCGACCCGTCTCCGTCGATAGCACAGTCAGTCTCGGTGTGCGGGAAGAAAAGATGGAGAACGCAAGATCGGAGCCGTCCGGCGATACCGCCGGCATGATGGACAAGTTTCCCGCACGCGTAAGTTGTTTCTGGTTCGTGCCGTCATAATCCATTTGCCAGATCTCTTTGTGGCCCGTACGGTCCGAAACGAAATAGATATGACTGCCGATCAGCGACCCGCCGCCGAACTTCGCGATGATATCGGCCGCAAACTCATGCGCCACTTTCCGCGCACCCGCTTCATCCACACCGCCAAAGTAGCGCTTGCCTATCGCCTGAGCGCTTTCCGCGGTCTTCTGGGCAACATCGTATAAGTAGCCATAAAGGACCAACTGATTGGCTTGTACCGCGTTGTATCCGAACGCCAGCCAGTTTGCATTTACCGGCGCGCCACTCCAATCCGCGAGCGCCAATCCCTGTCCACTGGCAGGGCGCAAGTCTTCAGGCCGTTGTGGATTCTGAAGCGGATAGAAGCTCTTCGGACGCATAGTGAAAAGCCCGGAGGTTTCCAAATCGCTGTATAGCGTGCCGTTGAAGGCGTTCATCAGCGGCTGTGCCTCGCCGGAGCCGCGGAAATCGATTACCGCAAGGTTTGGCTTACCGCCCGCTTTGTTGATGACACCAGTAATAAGGTCGCCGCTCTGCGCAATAAGCGTTGGCGCCGTG
>CAXSIG010000762.1:0-2804 GCA_964237255.1 uncultured Bryobacteraceae bacterium | reverse complement strand
GCATGCCCAGCCGACGTTTTCGGCTGAAATGTGAGAGAAAGCCGGTAGGTATCGGTGGCTCCCGGCGCAATCGGGCGAACCACCTCCGGCAGACTATCGGGATACATATTGTCCCGGCCCGTATTGACACGAAGGGGGAAAACTGTGTTGGCAGGCTTGTCGACAGCCCACGGAAAGCCGGTCACCAACGGTTGGCGAACATCCTCGTTGCTGAACAGGACGCCCGTATTGGCGGATGTCAGTGAAATCGCGGTCGGCTCGCCCATATTCACTGCAATCAGTGGTGTGTTCCCGTCGTACTCGGCGGGCTTGGCCGGTAATTTCAGAGTCAGCGGCTCGTAGAAGACGTGCTCGATCGTATTCGGCGACTGGTTGGACGTCAGAATATCGAGGGTCAGTCGGTTGCCGGATGCTTTATAGCGGACTTCGATTGAACCCCAGACATAGTGCCGCTTCAACAAGCCGTGCTCTGCATCCAATTTCACCCACGAAGTCAGATCCGCTGCGACCGGATTGCCTTCCGGAGTTTGCATATCGACATGTCCAACCCGAAACACCCCGTCTCGCAGATATTCCAAGCCGGCGAAACGCACGGAACTCAGACCGTCGCGCGAAAGAGCGATCTGAACCCCGGCAGGTTGGGATCGGCATGAGACAACACATGAAGCTAGAAGTAAGATCGACGCGTTGCAGGCCAACCATTTACAAGCTCGTCCTGCAACAGCATCAGCAATATACATTAGTGTCTTCCGCGGCATTGCTGGATAGCATGCAAATTGCCCTCGTGACGCTTTGCCCCCGGCGCTGCAGTATTTTTCAATTCCAGAATAAAAAACGATAAACCCATATGCGCCTTTCACCGGCCCGCTTCGCTTCAATCCATGCCCGCAGGTTCTTCATAGTTGTCCTGTTCGCTATCTTTGCTCAACTAGGATTTTCACAGGGCGGGATTACTATCTCGTTTGGGTCAAATGGACTCTCTTCCTTGAAGTACAACGGCACCGACTACCTTTCTTATGGTGATCTCCGTTTAAATCAAGTTTCGTTTGCTGATTCCACCGGTTCCACTTCGTCCGGTTCTACCGCAAGTACGGTCTCGGTAGATGCAGCGGCACAAACACAGACGCGATCTTATAACTGGGGGAAGATTGTTGCCGCTTATTCTGTGAGCGGTAACCAGATGAGCATAACGGTTACGGTAACTAATTCCTCGTCGCAGCCCATACCTCAAATCTGGTTCGAAGCGCTCGGTTTGAAATTTCCTTCCGCTGTAACGAATTACGATGGCGTCGATCCGATCATTTTTGATACATTGGGCCAGCCCGCGGTCGCACTCCTCCAATCCGCCAGTGCGGCTGTAGCGATCGCGGCCGACGATGTGGCCAAGCCTCTACAGCTCGGGACGCCGTACGCTGTGGACCGCCCGGTCAACACACAATTTCCAGTCGATCTCAATACGGGTATCGTTAGTTCCTATCCGAACTCCTTCCCCGTGATCAACCGTTCCATTCCGGCCGGCGGGACGGACCAGTTTCGGTTTTCCTTACGATTCGGACCGAGCGGATCGACCGCCACATCCCTCGCTGCCGACGTCTACAAAAACTTTGCCACGACTTTTCCGGCGGCTCTCAACTGGACGGATCGCCGGCCGATCGGTCAGTTGATTCTGGCGACCTCGGCGGCGGGCTATGCGACCAATCCGCGCGGCTGGTTTCTTGACAACACTATCGATGTGACCACGCCTGCCGGGGTTGCCGCGTTTCAGCAGAAAGTGCTTACCTACGCGAACAACAGCATAGCCATTCTGAAACAGATGAACGCGCAAGGCATGGTGACGTGGGACATCGAAGGCGAGCAGTTCGCGCAGCCCACCAGCTACATCGGAGATCCGCGTGTCTTCACTACCCTTGCCCCAGAGATGGCAGCGGTCGCGGATCAATATTTTCAGGCTTTTAAAACCGCGGGATTTCGAGTGGGAATTTGTATTCGTCCACAGCAATTACAGATCGCCGCCGGCAATTCCTCAGCGCAGCAGATTCCACTTGCCGATCCCACACAAACCCTGATCGACAAGGCGACTTACGCCCATAACCGATGGGGAGCCACACTGTTCTACATCGATTCCAACGTAAACGCTACCGATCCGAATCCGATTGACCCCTCGGTGATCCGCACACTCGCGGCCGCATTCCCCGACAGTCTCTTCATCCCCGAACATTCCAACACGCAGTATTACGCCTACTCCGCGCCTTACAGGGAATTGAAACAGGGATACACATCCACGCCCGCCGATGTTCGCGTTGTGTATCCGAAAGCGTTCACGGTTCTCTACACGGCCGACGGCCCAATCTCCCAGAATTACAACGCGCTAGTTTCCGCCGTTCAGGCCGGCGACGTCCTGCTCTACCGGAGTTGGTTTGCCGATCCCCAAAACGCGCAGGTGCTTACCATTTACCAAGCGGCTGCAGGAACTTCGCCATCGGTATCCGTGAGCCTTTCTCCGGCCTCTGCATCGCTCACCGCGGGACAAACTCAGCAGTTTGTCTCCACGGTTACCGGATCCAGCAACACGCAGGTAATCTGGAGCGTTTCGCCCTTAGGAGCAGGAACTGTGTCCAGCAGCGGACTCTATACGTCGCCGTCTACTCTCGCCGCCTCGCAAACCGTTTCTGTGATCGCCACCAGCGCCGCTGACTCCACCAAATCGGCGGCGGCCACCGTAACGATTGCGCCGATTACACCGGTGTCAGTAAGTGTCACGCCGGCTTCAGTCTCCCTGTCCGCCGGTCAGACTCAGCAGTTTT
>CAXSIG010000761.1:2072-2822 GCA_964237255.1 uncultured Bryobacteraceae bacterium | reverse complement strand
CGAACAGACCCTTGAACTAGTGCATATAGCTTCGCCAGTACAACCGCGACGAAGCTATCGACATCAAGTAACCGGGCACAAATCGGGTGGACTTCAAACCGCTGGCTGATGAATAGCCGGCCGCGTTCCCGACAAACTCGCGTGCCGGAACAGTAGACCTGAGGCAGCGAATAACGCCAGGTAGACACCATGTCCGATGGCCATATTCCGCGCCATGTCGGGTGGCGCGCCCGAAGGCAATATAACGGCAATCACTGCAAGCGTCGCCGTCATCGCGAACAACGTCCAAGCCAGCCCCGGCGCTTTAAACCGTGCCAGACAGGCTCCAATGACTCCCACGACAAGCACGCTGAAATACCACAGGCGCTCCGGATGTCCCGAGTCCGCGGTCTGGACCATGTTGGACCACCCCAAGGCAAACCCGGCCACCAGCGCCACACCAACGCCAGCCTTGTACGACCACGCGCCCATCCTCCTCGCGACCAGCGTAAACACCATTCCCGTCACGAAGAACAGGACATACACCCTCACGAAAGCTCCCACGGGCCAGCTCCAGTCCGCTACGAATTGCGATGCCACCAGCGGCGCCATTAACGCGGCCAGCGCACCCAGCGCCACACGCAGTATCGTCTTTCCCATTTGCGGCATATGAGTTGTGTTCTCCTTAACGATTCCCACCAACGTCTCGCAAAAGGTCAACAGCGCGAACCCTGACAGTCCCTGCTTGGCAGTCTTCCGCTCTTGGCACAG
>CAXSIG010000761.1:0-2062 GCA_964237255.1 uncultured Bryobacteraceae bacterium | reverse complement strand
GTAAAAAGTCTGTGTCATCCCCTCGTTGAACCGCTCACGAAAAGGCCGCGGATACAGCCGCAGCAGCATCACATACCACGCTCGATAGCGACGAACCGCGCCGTCAGTTGCCATATGCCACACGTCCTTCCGCCACCGCCACGACGCCGCGATATCGCTTCAACTCCGCTTTCAGCGCCGCCCGCCCCGCGCCAGTAAGCTTGTAATAGATCCGCCGCTCATCATCCATCTCCGGATCCACCCGCTTGTCGCTTTCCTGGATCAGCCCAGCCTCCATCATCCGGCCTACCGAGCCATACAGCGTCCCAGGGCCCATCTTCACCTTGCCCTGTGAGTCCGCTTCTACCTGCTTCATGATGCCGTACCCGTGCCGCTCCCCCGTCGAAAGCGCCAGTAAGATGTGTAGCACCGCGGGAGTCAGCGGAGCCTGCGCTGTGTCCTTCTTGGCCATGCTTTAAATATTTATCCGTTGCGGATATAAGTCAAGCCAAGCCGGATGCCGAACAGGAGCTCTCTATTCGTATCGCAGCGCAACCGTCGGACTAATCCGAGTCGCCCGGCGCGCCGGCAAGTAGCCCGCCATTACCGCCACACCCGCGATTCCCAATGTCGCGAGCGCAATCGTAATAGGATCGTTCGGCGTGATGCCGTAAAGCTGCGCGCTTACCAGCTTCGTCAAAGCCAGAGCCGCCGGTATTGCGATCACAACGCCGATGCCCGCTAACAGCAATACTTCGCGCATAATCAGCCACAACACATCGCCCGCCAACGCCCCAATCGCCATCCGAATCCCGATCTCGCGCGTTCGCCGGGCCACCAGGTAGGACATGACGCCATAGAGTCCGATCGCCGCCAGCAGTGTTGCCAATAGCCCAAACGCGGTCGACAGGCTCGCTACCAATCGCTCCGTCATCAGAGAGTTGTCGAGAGTCTTTTCCAAAGTACGCATTTCACTGATCGGAAGATTCGGATCGATGCCGCCCACCGCGCGCCGGATCGTGTTCGCCATTAGTCCGGGGTCCGAAGCGGTCCGTACATAGCAGTTCATTCCGAGCACAAAAGGCACCTGCAGAAATGGCTGAAACGCGGATTCCGGCATCTCCTGTCGCATCCCTTCGTATTTCGTATCTCGCACCACGCCAACCACTGTGATATCGGTAACCGTACCCGGGTCGTCCCCCATGCCGATCTTATGCCCGATCGCTTCCACGGCGGATCCTAGATACTTCTTCGCGAAACGCTCATTGACGATCATCACCTTCGGCGCTCCTTTCAAATCCCGATCGTTAAAATCGCGGCCTGCCAGAATCGGAATGTCGAGTGTCTTGAAGTATCCAGGCGAGGGGAAGTTCATGTGCGGTTGCGCCGCTTGGATCTGCTTCACGCGATAGCTGTCCACCGTTACCGAACTGTCCCACTCGTTGCCCGTTAACACCGGCATGATCGCCATCGCCGCCGATGTAACTCCAGGCAAGCGATTCAACGCTTCTTGAATCTGCCGATACTCTTGCACGCTTCGCTCCGACGTGTACCCATTTTGCGGAGCGTTGATGAAAAATGAGATCAAGTTCTGCGTCTTAAATCCCGGGTCGAGTTGCCGCAAGTTGGAAAGGCTGCTGATAAACAACCCCGCGCCGATTAACAGGAGCAGCGATAACGACACTTGTGCCACCACCAGCGCCTTCCGAAATCCTACAGCGGTCCCGCCCGCCACCGCGCCCGCTTGGTCCTTCAAAGTGTTCGCCAGGTCAGGCCGCGTAGCCTGAAACGCGGGAACCAGTCCGAACAGAATGCCGGTGCCGAGAGATACCGCGAGCGTGAAGAGCATGACGTGCCAATCCGGCGTTGGTGAAATGGTGAGTGGCGACCCTTCCTGCGGTAGAAAGCTAATCAGTAGTTTGTCGATCCAGACCGCGAAAAACAGCCCCGCGACCCCACCGATAATGGAGAGCAGCAGACTCTCAGTGAGCAACTGCGATATCAATCGGCTACGGCTCGCGCCGATTGCCAGCCGAACCGCAACTTCTTTCTGCCGGGCCGTCGCCCGGGCAATCAGAAGATT
>CAXSIG010000760.1:0-2824 GCA_964237255.1 uncultured Bryobacteraceae bacterium | reverse complement strand
CACGGGCGGAACACGCGACAAGCCTAGTGCTGAATTCGAGAGCGGACGAATTTGAGGTTCTTCCGGGCGGTTTCAAAGTCAGGCTGACGACGCAGCACTTCTTCATACTGCTCGATAGCCTGCTGATATCTGCCAACATCAATAAATAAATCGGCGAGCGACATGCGTGCCAATATCAGGCTCGGATCGAGCTGAAGGCTGTGCTGCATGCGAGTGCGGGCGGCGTCAGGATGACCCGTGACATCCAGCGCTCTGGCGAGATGGAATTCCGTGTTGCCGTTCTTCGGATCAAGTGAAAGGGAACGCTCGTAATGCTCAATCGCTCGATCGTTATCGCCAAGATCGCGGTAGGCCACGCCCAAGCCATATTCCGCTTCCGCCAACGACGGCCGCCTCTTGAGAGCCATCTGGTATCGTTGCATCGCCTCCTCCACCCTCCCAGCCTGGTGTAGCGCCTTGCCATAATTTAACTGTGCCTGCGCATCCTTAGGCAGTACTTCCGCGACCTTTGCGGTGCGCTCAAGAGGCGGAACCACCCGACCGATCAACTGCACGCTACAAAGCACTCCGAAAGGTATGGCCAGTAAGCCCCATTTGAAACCATGCCTCAGCCAAGGCGGCCAGTTAAAGCGAGTGACGGTTGGCGTTGCATTTCCGCCGCCAATCCCAAGCATGCTTCTGGTCTGGGTCTCTCGGACTTTCCAGATAAAGCCGTCATAATAGAAGTGGAGTAAGGCTGAGGCAGTCACCAGCCCTACCAATCCGTGCCGAATCCACAGGGCAGAAGCGCTCGAGGTCGCAAAGGCAATCGAGCCATAGGCGAGGACAAGGCCGACATAGACGCCAATTAGCGATCCGCTCTTCCTAAACACGAAACGCATAAAGCCTCCAATACTCCCATCCCGCTCCACGCGCCTCCGGTTATAGATCCAGACAATTGCCAGATACTGAACGTCGTGAAACACCTCAAACAGCGCTATCCCGACGAGAATGTTCTGAACCCCATTATTACAGTACCACCAAAAAGCTATGCTGCTGGTAAGCAAGATGAGCTTAATCGGACTCGTCCAGTTCTTGCCTCGCCAGTGACTCCATTGTTGCCAGGCAAAGAAAAGGGTGACGACACCAAGAATGGCGATGATGCCGATACGACCGCCGGAAATCCACGCGGGCGGGATGACCGGTCCGCCACTCTCATAATAAAGATCGAGAAACGTGCGAAAGCGCAAGTTTGAGAGGAGAACTGCCGCCACGAACCACGAGACGCAGAGAGCCCAGTCCGCACGCGCGCGCGACCGTGCGCTGGCCGAAGCTTTCCCATCGTAGATTCGACAAAAGCCGTAGGTCTGCATCATCCCGTGCCAGATACCCCAAGCGAAGGCGAGCAATTGGATTGCTTGGATATTGTAAAGAGAACTCCAGATCGAAACGCCCAAGAGAACTGCTGGCGCCACCAGAAAACGCGTGCGAAAACGCGTAAAGAGGGCCCGGTCGCCGTATGCCCGAATCATACCGGGCAGGTGATGTCCCATGGCGCCGAAAGCTCCGACGAAGAGAAATATATCTTGGTCGCTCCAGCGGGTTTGGGCAGCCGCGAATAAGGGAATCAGAAGCGCAGGAGTGCCAACAAAAAGAATGAGGTCACGCCACCGATCAAGGATCCAAGGCGACATGGTTGTCCTCTGCGCCGCGCTTTCTCCAAGCCCATTTTGTCGGCGCTTCGCGCTCTTTGTAGCGCGGAAGACTGGTTGACTTATTACAGATGTCGCCGCCATACCCTCGCTCATTAAAGCGGATAGAAAGAAGGATCGCAAGTCCTAGACACTGACACAAAGACCTTAAGAGCCTAGCATGAAAAAAGACGGGCGGCATTTCTGCCGCCCGCCTGTGTTTAAGTCGGTGATAGCTTCTTAGAATTTCTTCTTGAAGCTCAGGTAGTAGTAACGATTACGAATGCTGTAGTTCGACGTATCGTAGTTATCGTTGAACGCGCTGACGAGCGAAGGCGGCTGACGATCAAAGGCGTTGTCGACACCAACCGTCAACGTGGTATCCCAAAGTAGACGTTGGAAGATATTGGCCGAAGTCTCAGCTGTTGTGGCCGACGCTTGAACAACTCCTTTTCCGTCTTTCGCATCCTTCGAATAGCCCGGAGCGGGTGCCGCTTCCACAGGCGCAGGTTTCGGGAAAGTATAACTCAACTGCATATCCAGAGTTATGTAGTCAGTTACGCGCCGATGAAGAACGAAGTTCGGATTCGCCACCGTGCCTGGATCTCCCGGCACCAGCGGGTTGCCGGTTCCGTCCGCCTGCTTGATAAAGGAAGGATCATCCTCGTAGTCGCCAACATAATTGCCAGTCGCGACAAAGTCGAAGTTATGGAACTCCCACTCTCCCCGCAGAAACGCCTTATTGAACGGAATACCACCAGGAGTTAGCGGCAATGACGCATTGAAGTTTCCGAGGAAGTTGGTGAACCCCAATCCCTGAACAGGCTCGATCTTATAGGTGAAGAAGTGGTTTAAGCCACCCGACACCGTGAACGTTCCGAAGTTTTGGGTCGGGAGCTGGTAGATCGCCGAAATATCGAGACCTTGGACGTTACGACGACCAGCGTTTGCAGTTTGGGAGTCGATCGAGTCGATGTTTCCCTGGGCGTCGCGGGTAATACCCAGCGCCGGACCACCTGGGAAGCCAGGGAACCCTGAACCATTCCCCGGGCCATCCGGATCGACGATATTCGCCGACGCCAGGAACTGCGCGAACTGATCTGCACTTACAATTAACGCACTGCTGAACAGGTTGTAGTAATCGACCGTGATGG
>CAXSIG010000759.1:0-2830 GCA_964237255.1 uncultured Bryobacteraceae bacterium | reverse complement strand
ATGGGTAGTCCTGCTGGCCAAGGGTTGGATAGTACGCGGCTCCCTACCACGGCGGTTCCCGAAGCCAGGTATTGCTGAACCCACGGAGGAGAAGCAATCAGTTGAAGCAGCGTTTGACCGGACGTCCGGACATAGTAGATGCCATAACCGCTACGAAGGGCCAATTTACCGTTGCCGAACACATCCCACGCAAGTCCGATGCGGGGAGCGAAGTTCTTCTTGTTGTCCGTTGTTAAGGTTGTATCACTGACGCCCGGAGTGCCGAGGCCCTTTAGCGAGGCCGGCGAAACAAAGCCAGCTTGAATGCAGTTGCCGCCGCCGGCTGCAATGCAGGCTGCCGATACCAGGCTCGGATCGAAATTGCCGACTTTGCCGTTCAGGTCATACGGAAAGCCGAGGTAATCGTAACGAACCCCTAAATTCAGAGTCAGGTTGCGGCGAATTCGATAATCGTCCTGCGCCCAACCAACGACATCCTGCGCGCGATAGTTTCGTTGAAACGAACCCACATCCACCTGTAAGCGATTCGGCGTTCCCGTAAGAAACGAAGCAAAATCCGGGAAGCTGATGCTGCCGCGAGTCCCGTACTCGTTATCCACATTCCAGGCGTATCGGCGATTTTCATATCCGACGCGCAGCGTGTGTTTGCCTTTCGTCCAGGACAGCGTGTCGGCGATGGTGATAGAGGTGTTGCCGCCCGATTGAAAACTGTTGACGCCAATGCCGCCGAAGCTAAGCAGGCCGCTGATGGAGAGAGCGGGAATACCGGGATAGAGGCTCGCATCCCACTTCGACATGCCAATGTCTCCCACGGTAACGTTTTCAGCGCCTAGCGTTGATGTCTTGATGTTGGTAATGCCTACGCGAAATTCATTCAGCAGGTGTGGCGTGAAGGTGTGAGTGTCAGTAAGAGCGCCGTGCTTGTTCTTCGCCGGTGAGTTCTGGCCTTGTCCCAGTGTCACTCCACCGCCTGTTGGAGCAAACTGCGAGATGTTTGCGTAGAAAAACTGGACTCCCAGGTGATTATTTCGGAAGAGTGTCCGATCGCCGGACACGGCGACCTGGTCCTCGTTGTAGATCGTGGGGAGCGATAGCACCAGCACTCCGATGGATCCCGGTCCCGTACATCCTGCGACGCCTTGGCACGAACCGCTGGGATAGAGCGATCCGCCATACTGGCCTTTCTGATTGAGAAGATTGACAGCCACCGGATCGATCAACGAAGGCGCGATGTTGAAAGCCGCTCCGAGAGTGGCAGCGGTGCGAACCGAGGGCAAGACTGCTTCGGAGCCGCTGATCAGACTGGAAACTCCGTTCTTCTGACGAGTGCCTTGGTACGACACGAACCAGAACGTATCTTTCACCTTAGGGATCGGACCGCCAACCTGGCCGCCGAATTGATTCTGCAACAAAACCGGAATCGACTTCCCTTGCGCGTTGGCGAAGAAGTCGTTCGCGTTGAGATCGTTGCTGCGATAGAACTCAAAGATTCCGCCGTGATAATGATCGGTACCGGAGCGGAGAACTACGTTGATGTTTCCGCCGGATCCGCGGCCTTGACTTGCGTCATACAAACTCGTGCTTACGCGAAATTCACCGACCGCATCGGGATTGGGAATCGGCACGCTGGCGAGTGAGTTACTGCCGAAGCTGTTTGCATCGACGCCATCCAGGACGAAGTTGTTCGATGTCGCGCGGGAACCTGCAACATCGAGGATCGGCGCTCCGCGGCCCACAGTCGCCGCACTTTGGATGCGGGCCGAGACGCCGGATTGCAATGCCGCTAAGTCGAGAAAGTTCCGGGTAGGCAACGGGATGTTTCGGACCTGCGTGCCGGTAATCACATCGCCCGTAGTAGCGGTACGAGTGTCAACGGATTCCGCAGTCTCGCTGACCGTCGTGATCGTAGAAACCTGGCCGACCCGCAGCTTCACATTTGCATTGGAAACTTTCGTGATTTCCACGACGATGCCGGTGAGATCTGCCGATTCAAAGCCTGACGTTTCCACCCGCAATCGATAGTTACCCGGCGATAGCAGCGGGAAGACGAAGGAACCATTGGTTTGCGTGGTGCTTTCCGTGGACGTGGAGGTATTCACGTTCGTTAGCGTTAACTTCGCTGCGGCGATGGCCGCATTCTGCGGATCCGTAACGGTACCTTGGATCGCGCCGGTTGAGGAACTGATTTGAGCAGGTGCGGAAGTGTTCAAAACCGCCGCTAGGAAGAGCGATGCGAATACTCGATAAAGCGTTTGACGTCCAGGCAACATGTATACCCCGTGAGCAAAGTTTGGAATGACCAGAATGGAGCGGAGATCCAGCGGACGTTGCTAGGAAGACCAGGAATGGAGTCGCGACTTGGCTTACCCTCTGCCGCAATAAGTTGAAGAGAAGCGTACCACACGATTGCGCCTCCACGGTAGCGGGGTTTGTCTGATCGCGGGAGGGCGCCGTTAGAGTGAGGGCAGTTGCTATACTCTCCGAATCCATGCTTCGACTCTTGTGTTCCGCGTTGCTTCTTATAGGGGCGGCATCTGCTCAAACATTCGATACTGCGGGCATCCGCGGACAAATCATTGACCAGAGCGGCGGTGCAATTTCGAAGGCGGGGATTTCATTGGTAAACAGCGACACTGGTGCAAAACGTTCGGTGCTCAGCGACGGTTCGGGGTCCTACCAATTTTCGGGATTGCCGCTCACCGGGTCTTACCGGCTTACAGTTACGAAGGATGGTTTCGCAACAGAAGTATCGGCGAATGTAACGCTTCTTGGAAATGAGATTGCCACGGCAAATGCGGCGCTCAAGCCGGCCGGCGCGCAGAGCAGTGTT
>CAXSIG010000758.1:0-2831 GCA_964237255.1 uncultured Bryobacteraceae bacterium | reverse complement strand
TCGCCTTCAGCAGCAGATTGACGTCATAGCGTTTAACGGCGGTGGTCCTGTGCTTACGCGAACCGAATTGGCGCGGGAAGAAAACGCGACGCGGCTGGGCTTCAAGAAAGTGATTGTTTATGAGTTTGCCGTTCGCGATCTGCTGGGAGAGAACTGGAAAACGATCGGTATGGTGAAGCCTGTGCCGCCCGTCGCGGCGCCTTCCCCGGTGGTGCCCGTCGAGGTGCAAAAGAAGGAGCTTCCCGTCAGGGTGCCGAAACAACCGACGAGCCAACCCGCACAACCGACGAGTGCCGTCGCGCCGGTAGACAGTAAGTTGACCGTAGTCGCGACCATCGTGCAGATATCGAAGGTTCCAGCTCCGGGTTCGGCTCCGTACAAGGACTGCCTGACATTCGTAAAGCTAAAAGTGGAGACGGTCGAATCCGGACAATATGCCAAGCCGGAGGTGCTGGTTGCCTTTGTGGCCATGAAGGATGACAAGTTGCTCCCGCCCGCCAGCTACGCCGTGGGCGATCGATTGCGGCTGACCGTGATCCCCTTGGGGCAAGCGGAGCCGCAGATACGCAGCTTACAGCGCGCCGACGATACGGACGATTTTACGCTGCGCCCGTATTACGCGATCCAGGAGAATCGGATGTAACGTCTGGGACGCAGTTTCGGTGTGCCTATGGCGACTTTGCGAGCCGGCCCATCGTCGTGGGCTCACAAGCGGGTTGCGCTTGGCGCTCCCGCGCCGCTAGAATCGGAAGTTTGGTTATTTAATTTTACAGGTGAGCCCGCTCACGCGGGGGAGGAAGCATGGCAGCTGTCGAGCAAAAGGTAAAGCAGATTATTGTCGAGCAGTTGGGAGTGGATGAGGCCCAGGTAGACAACAATGCATCGTTCGTAGACGATTTGGGCGCGGATTCCCTGGATATCGTCGAGTTGGTTATGGCATTCGAAGAGGCGTTTGAACTCGAAATCCCCGATGAAGATGCCGAAAAGATTCATACCGTGAAGGACGCGGTCGATTACATCGAGTCCAAGTCCAAGAAGTAGTTGGAGCCGTTATTTCCCGCAGAGTCGTAGTGACCGGGGTCGGGCTGCTGAGCTCGATCGGAAACGGTACGGAAGAAACTTGGCGGTCGATTCTGGCTGGCAAAAGCGGAATCGGCCCAATTACCCTGTTCGACACAACCGGGTTCGCTTGCACCATTGCGGGCGAGGTGCGGAATTTCGATCCGCATCAGTTCATGGACAAAAAGGAAATCAAGAAGGTCGGACGATTTATTCAGTTCGCCATTGCGGCTTCCGATTATGCGATTGCGTCCTCCGGGCTGAAAGTGGATCCGGAATGGGCGGATCGCGTTGGGGTTTACATCGGAAGCGGGATCGGCGGATTCGATGTGATTGAGCGAGAGCATCGGACCTATCTGGAGCATGGGCCGCGACGCATTTCCCCGTTTTTTATTCCGGCGACGATTGTGAATCTTGCCTCCGGGCAGGTTTCGATCCGTACGGGCGCAAAGGGGCCGAACTCCGCTACAGCGACAGCTTGTACCACTAGCGCGCACTCGATCGGGGATTCGTATCGCATCATTCAATACGGCGATGCCGATGCGATGATCTGCGGGGGCGCGGAGGCGTGTATTACGCCGCTGGGAATCGGCGGTTTCGCGGCTATGCGCGCGCTTTCTACGCGAAACAACGAGCCGCAGCGAGCTTGCCGCCCATGGGACCGCGATCGCGATGGGTTTGTGGTGGGCGAAGGCGCGGGGATTATCGTGCTGGAAGAGCTGGAGTTTGCTAAAAGACGCGGTGCGCCGATTCTGGCGGAAATCTGTGGTTACGGCATGAGCGGAGACGCCTTTCATATGACGGCTCCGGATCCGGATGGTGCCTTTCGCGTCATGCGGAACGCGCTACGGGATGCCAAGACGGAGCCGAGCCAAGTGGATTATTTAAATGCGCACAGTACATCGACGCCACTAGGGGATGCGAACGAGAGCGCAGCAATCAAGCAGTGCTTCGGCGAACACGCTTACAAGGTGGCGGTGAGTTCCACAAAGTCGATGACCGGCCACTTATTGGGAGGCGCAGGGGGATTGGAGGCCGGCATTACGGTTCTTTCGATTCGCGACCAGATTGCGCCGCCGACGATTAACTACGAAAACCCGGACCCTGCCTGCGATCTGGACTATGTGCCGAATCAGGCGCGGCCCTTGAAGATCGAAACGGCACTTTCCAATTCGTTCGGATTCGGCGGAACAAATGGTGCGCTTGTATTCCGCCGGTTTCGGGGATAGCCGGAAACGAACCATCCATGAAAATTGCGGTAACCGTGAAGCAGGTTCCTGCGCGTGATTCTCTGCTTCGTCCTGAGGGGGCCTGGATTCAAGAATCCGACCTGAGTTACGAAATTAACGAGCCCGATGCTTATGCGCTGGAAGAGGCGCTCCGGCTTAAGGAAGCGCACGGCGGCGAGGTGGTTGTTGTGTCGGCGGGTCCGGAGCGGGTGGCGAGCACGATCCGGGAAGCTCTCGCAAAAGGGGCGGATCGCGCTATTCATATTTTGGCTGAAGAGCGCGGTGGGGCGGATCCGCTGCGGTCGGCGGAAGTGCTTGCGGAAGCGCTTCGCCCCGAACAGCCCGATCTGGTCTTAACCGGCTTGCAATCGGATGACTTTGGCTACGGACAAACCGGCGTGATCTTGGCCGAATTACTTGGACTGCCGCACGCCACCATCATCATGAATGTAGAAGTATCAGACGGCGTTCTCAGGCTGAGGCGCGAGGTGGAAAACGGATATTTTCAGCATATCGAGATGCCGCTGCCCGCGCTTCTCACCA
>CAXSIG010000757.1:0-2832 GCA_964237255.1 uncultured Bryobacteraceae bacterium | reverse complement strand
TTCATGGACTGCGATGGCTCGCTGGATCCCAGCGAGCTTCCGGCGCTGGTGGCGGATGAATCACGCATCAACACGATTATGACCGGGATTTTAGATGGCGTTGAGTATGCACATTTGCAAGGAATACTCCACCGCGATCTGAAAGCAGACAATGTTCTAATGAATAGCTGACCTGACCCCGCTAGTTGGACACTTCTAAACTGGAGTCCTGCGGTTGGTTTCGGGGTTGATTACTTCTTCTTTGGCGTCCACCACCGTCGTGCTTTGGCGGGCGTACTCGCTGGGCGTCTGGTAGCGCAGCGAGCTGTGGGGTCGCTCATCATTGTATTCGCCGCGCCATTGTTCAAGGATGATCTGCGCTTCGAGCAGGCTGCCGAAGAGTTCGCGGTTGAGACACTCGCCACGCAGCTTGTCGTGGAAGCTCTCGATGTGACCGTTCTCCCACGGGCTGCCCGGCTTGATGTAGAGGGTCTTGACTGCCGACGCCGCCAGCCAGTCCTGGATGGCGTAGGCGATGAACTCCGGGCCGTTGTCGCTGCGCAGGTGCCTGGGCCTGCCGTAGCGCACGAAAGCCGCCTCGACGACCGTGATCACGTCCACCGCCCGGATGGACCAACCCGCGTGCGTGGCAAGGCACACGCGGCTGTGCTCGTCGATGAGCGTGAGGATACGAAAATGGCTGCCATTCTCGGTTTGATCGGTCACGAAGTCCCAACTCCACACGTCGTTGGTGCGAGTGGCACGTTGTCGCTCGGCGGTGGAGAGACCCACGCGCTTGCAACGCCGCTGCCGCCGACTGACCTGGAAGCCCTCTTGGCAGCGGATGCGCTGCACGCGTTTGGCGTTGACCTGCCGCCCGGCCCGCCGCAAGAGTGCCGTGATGCGCCGGTAGCCGTAGCGGGGATGCTTTCTACTCAAAGCGATGATCTCCCGGCGCAGCTTGCGGCTGGTGGCACCCGGCTTTGGGGCATGGTAGAACGTGCTGCGCGCCAAGCCCAACGCCCGGCACGCCTGGGCAGGGTTACCCAAACCTGTTTCCACGACGTGCTTGACGGCCCGACGCCTGCTCGCCGGGCCTACCATTTTTTTGCGTTCACCTCCTTGAGGATCTGCACTTGCACGGCCAGATCGGCCACCAGGTGCTTGAGCCGCCGGTTTTCCTCTTCGAGCGCACGAAGCCGTCGCGCCTCGGCCACGTCCATGCCGCTGTACTTCTTCTTCCAGGCATAGAAGGTCGCCTCGCTCACGTTGTGCTTGGCGCACACGGCCTTGACCGGGCTTTTGCCGTCGGCCTCGCGTAAAATGCCGATGATCTGCTCTTCGTTGAATCTGCTCTTTTTCATGGATTCTGCTTCTTTCCTGTGAAGCAGAACTCCAGCGACGTCATGTCCAACTTTCCGGGGTCAGGTCACCCGCGCTCCAGTGCGCGCGCTGGACGATGGTTTCGTGCACGTCGGCATCCCAGCGGGGATCGTGACCGCCGTTATCTTCGTAACCTTTGAGAGTCCGAGCGAGTCCCCGTGCGTTCGTCTGTTCCCGGCGCCTGGCAACGTTGGCGAGCGCCTTTTCCAGGTTCAGGTTCGCGGTCCCGAGCCACCGGGGATCGGTGCTCGCCTGCTCAGACGAGTCATTCGTCTCCGCGGATACGAACAAGGCACCGCACAAGAATATCCAGCCGAAGGCTGAAGTCCGGACCAGCCGGGGACAGAGAAGGGTAAACATGGCAAGGGGTCTAAAAAGAAGAGGATGTAGATCGTGCCGATTCGCTAATGGACGACACTAGCGCGTGACACGAGCGATGGGCGCCCCCGAGGGACACTTGTGCGCCGCCCGACTTGCTCGGTGTAACGGGTTTTTCTTTATCCCGAAGTCAGTGAATTTTCCAGTGTGAACGATCTCGATTGCACGCACCGCCTGACTCAAGGGCAGGATCGCGAGCCCCGCGCGAGAGCGCAGGCTTTGCCAGAGGGGAGAATCGAACTCCCGATTCCATTCACATAAATCTATTAGTTTCTGCAAACAAGCTGCTTAAGTTGAGTTTATGTCGGTTTTTTGTTTTTCACAATGCTTTTTCACAATAGTGACGTAGAAGCCCAATGGTAACGCAGACAGTTGGGAACGGCGTCGTAGACAGGATTTCAAGGTTTTATTGCCACGGCCAATGCGGAAACGATCATATCTTCAAGTTGGAACTCCGCCCCCAGCTTGGCTCACGCCAGCCATGATCGTCAAAATGTTCGAACTGGCCTTGAGCGACGAGTACGTGGAGGACGCTGCAGCCGACCCTGTGGACGCAGCATGTTGGTTTTGCCTGCCTAGACATACCCGGCTAGACCAATGCTTTCCCCGATTGACACCCGTATAGGGACAATGTCTATCTTGGCCGATTTGTGAGAAAACACAGTTCCACGACGCCTCTGCATGGACAGCGGAGAAGACATTTGGATGCGAATACCCAAACCCAAAACCAACCACTCGCCAGAGGTCATCCGCGAGTGTGGCCACCGTCCGATGCGGCTGGGCGAGCATCTACAGGCGTGCGGCTGGGCGATGGCAGATGCGGCTTGGGCAGCCGTGAACTGGGATCTTCCCACCTGGGCCGCAGCAGTCGCCAACGAGCAGGGCAACCGCAACATAAAGCCCACCAACCGTTCGGACGCTGGACTCGCCAGGATTAAAGCCGAAGAGACGAGGCAGCAGCAAAGAAAACGACCACGAGCCTACGACCCAAAAAACGACCCAGCTTGCTCGCGTGACGCCCAGGTTCAAGCCACGGACACCGAGAGAGCAGGAGAACCCAAAGGGATGACCGCCGCAGATCGTGTTACTGTT
>CAXSIG010000756.1:0-2842 GCA_964237255.1 uncultured Bryobacteraceae bacterium | reverse complement strand
TTTCCATCGTGGGCGGCGACGAGCGTCTGTACTCCCGGAAATTAGCTTGTATGGAGTGCGGGACCAGCGTGCCGCAACTGGAGCCACGGTCGTTTTCTTTCAATAGCCCGTTCGGTGCCTGCGATACGTGCGCGGGGCTGGGAAGCCGGTGGGCGTTCGACCCGGATAAGGTTATCGTCGATCCGGGCAAAGCGCTTCTCGAAGGCGGATTGGGGCCAGGCGCGGGGTCGGCCAACATGAGTTACGCGCTTACCGAATCCGCTCGAGCGCTGAAGTGGAAACTCAACACGCCGTGGGAGCAGTTCCCCGTCAAGACGAAGCTGCTGGTTCAAGAGGTAATTGTTCGGCAGCTTCAGCGGGCTTACGACGATTCGACGGAGAACTACCGCGAGTGGCTGGCCGAATACATGTCGCCAACGCTTTGCCAGGACTGCAAGGGCAGGCGGCTCAAGCCATCGTCGCTTGCGGTTCGCGTCAAAGGGTTAACGGTGGCGGATTTAGTAGACATGCCGCTCTCTCGCGCGCTGCTCACGGTCCGATCCTGGGAGCTTGCTTCCCGCGAGCAACAAATTGCCGGGCGTGTGGTGGAAGAAGTCCGCCGGCGTTTGGAATTTCTGATCGATGTGGGTCTTCATTACTTAAGCCTTGCGAGATCTTCCGCCACATTGTCGGGCGGCGAATCGCAGCGGATCCGTTTGGCGACGCAGATCGGCTCGAAGCTTCGTGGCGTCCTCTATGTGTTGGACGAGCCCTCGATCGGGCTGCATCCGCGCGATAACGATCGGTTACTCGAAACGCTCACGCACCTGCGCGATATGGGGAACACCGTTCTGGTGGTAGAGCATGATGCCGATACCATCGAGCGCGCCGATTACGTGCTGGATCTTGGTCCGGGCGCGGGGCGACTGGGTGGCGAGCTGGTGGCGTGTGGAACTCCCGCTGAGATTCGGGCCAATCCGAATTCGTTGACGGGCCAGTACCTGGCGGGGATTTGTGAGATTCCCATTCCAGCGAAACGCCGTAAAGGAAATGGAAAGAAGATCAAAGTAACGGGCGCCCGCGAACACAATTTGAAAGATGTCAGTCTCGAAATTCCGCTCGGCGTGATGACGGTGGTTACCGGCGTTTCGGGCAGCGGTAAATCCACGCTGATCAACGACATCGTCTATCGCTCGCTCGCGAAGGAAATCTACGGATCCCGCGACGATGCGGGTGCGCACGACACCTTTAGCGGGATAGAAAACATCGACAAAGTGGTGCGTATCGATCAATCCGCCATCGGCCGGACGCCGCGCTCCAATCCCGCTACGTATACCGGCCTTTTCCAACCGATTCGCGATCTATTTGCGCTACTTCCGGAATCGCGCGAGCGAGGCTACAAGCCAGGGCGATTTAGTTTCAATGTAAAGGGCGGACGCTGCGAAGCTTGCCAGGGCGACGGCTTGAAGCGCATCGAAATGAACTTCCTTCCCGACGTTTACGTCACCTGTGACGTATGCCGCGGACGTCGCTACAACCAGGAAACGCTACAGGTGAAGTTTCGCGGGAAGTCAATTGCGGACGTGTTGGAGTTGACCGTAGAAGAAGCGTATCCGCTGATGGAGAACCTTCCTCACATCGCTCCGAAGCTCAAGACGTTAAACGACGTTGGCTTGGGTTATGTTCATCTGGGACAATCCGCCACCACGTTGTCCGGTGGGGAAGCGCAACGGATTAAGCTGGCTAAAGAGTTGAGCAAGCGTCAGACCGGTAAAACTTTCTATCTTCTGGATGAGCCCACTACGGGTTTGCACTTCGACGACGTTCGCAAGCTATTGAACGTACTCCAGAGCCTCGTTTCTCTTGGTAATACGATTGTCGTGATTGAGCATAATCTGGATGTGATCAAGTCTGCGGATTGGATCATCGACATGGGGCCGGATGGCGGTGAAGGCGGTGGCTCGATTGTGGCATGCGGCACTCCGGAGCAAGTTGTGAAGTCAAAGAAAAGCTTTACAGCGGAAGCGCTCCGAAGAGTGATGCGCGCCGCATGAGTCAACAAGACCGAAGCCCGATGGATCTGGCGGGGCTTCGCACTATTTCGCTACATGATCGTCCCGGAAAGGTGACGATTGCGCATCAAGCACCCGTTTACCAAGCAGGCGCTAAGCTGATATCGCTCTTCCCGCCGCTGCTTGCGGCAGAATCGTTTCGGAAGGTAGTGGAGGCTATTGCTCACGCGAAGCGCAACGGGAAGCCGGTATTGTGGGGAATCGGAGGGCACGTAATCAAGTGCGGTCTCGCGCCGGTTCTTGTAGACCTGATGAATCGCGGTTTTGCAACATCGTTTTCCATGAATGGTTCGGCCGCAATTCACGATTATGAAATCGCGCTTTGTGGCAGCACCAGTGAGGATGTGGAGTCCGTTCTTCCCGATGGCCGCTTCGGTTCCGCGGAAGAAACGGGGCGTGAAATGAATGGAGCGATCCGGGCGGAAATTGGTTTGGGCCGAGCGTATTGCGACAGTATTCAATCGGCGCCCTTCGCGCAGCATAGTCTGCTGGCGCAAGCCGGGCGCGCGGGTGTTCCGGTAACCGTGCATGTCGCCATCGGAACCGATACACCACACACGCACCCGGCCGTAAATCCCGCGGCGTTAGGGGCGGCAACTCACTACGATTTCCGCGTCTTTTGCACGTTGGTTTCTCAGATGAACGACGGCGGCGTGTATCTGAACGTTGGCTCCGCGGTGGTGATGCCGGAGGTGTTCTTAAAGGCCGTTTCGGCGGTACGGAATCTTGGACATGCGCTAACGCAATTTACGACCGCCAACGTCGATTTTCTACAGCACTAGCGACCACGG